>CAYQMQ010000264.1:0-3409 GCA_964418395.1 uncultured Actinomycetota bacterium | reverse complement strand
TGACCCCCAGCGCGTCGAGCAGGCCGTCGTAGAAGGAGACGATGTGCCAGCTGACGTCGAGCCCGAGCACCTCCAGCTCGGCCCGGACCTGCTCGCTGGGCCGGTAGCCGCTCAGCCCCGGTGACGGCGGCGGGGCCAGCAACGAGGTCTGGCTCACCCGCCCGTGCCGCCGACGCCCGGCGCCCGGCGCCCGCCTCCACCGCTCGCACACCTCGAGCAGGACGTCCCGACGCGACTGGCCGGGCCCGGCGACCGAATCGAACGCGCCGACGTGGGCCAACGCTTCGGCTACCGGCGCGTCGAGCCGCGCGCGCTCGGCCACCTCGGCGATCGAGGCGTACGGCCGGCCCCGGCACAAGGAAGCGATCATCGTCTCGTCGATGCCGGCGACGTCGGCTAGCCCGAGGCGAAGGCCGAACCGGCGGGTGGGGTCGTCCGGGTCGGCGCCGAGATCGCGGCCGGCCGGCGGCACCCAGCCCCCCGTCGCCCCTCCCTCGCGTGGTGCCCACCCCCGGGGCGCCTGCTCGGCGGTCACGCCGAGGCGAGCCCAGGCCGTGGCGGCGGGCACGCGCTCGACGCGGCAGGCGCCGTCCGAGGCGTTGACGTCGACGCCCAGCACGCACACGCCGAACCGGCGCGCCTCGGCCAGCAACACGCGCGGCGGATACATGCCGGGGTCGTGGGTCAACAGCCCGGCGACCAGCTCGGGCAGGTAGTGGGCCTTCAGCCACGCCGACCGGGCCGTGGGCACCGCGAACGCCGCCGCGTGGGCCTTGCAGAAGCCGAACGAGGCGAACTCGGACAGCGCCTCCCACCACGCTTCGGCCTCGTCGCGGCTCATCCCCCGGTGTTGTGCGCCGCCGACGATCTCGTCGCGCAGCCGTTCGGTCGCCTCGGGTTCGGCGAGCTCGCGTCGCACGCGATCGGCGGTCGACAGGTCGCAGCCGGTCATCGCGGCCACGCAGCGCATCACCTGCTCGTGGTAGACGATCACCCCGTGGGTCTCGGCCAGCGCCGCGGCGACCAGCGGATGGCGGGCGGGGATCGCTTCGCCGCCGCGGTGGCGGCGCACGAACGGGCCGACCATGTCGCTTTTGACCGGCCCGGGCCGGAACAGCGAGATGTCGACCACCAGATCGTCCATCGTGTCGGGTTGCAGCTTGCCGACGAGCTCGCGCTGGCCGGGCGACTCGATCTGGAACAACCCCACGGTGCGGGTGGTGCGGATCAGCTCGTAGGCGCGCCGGTCGTCGACCGGCAGGTCGTCGGGCTCCAGCGTCACCCCGCGCACCCGGGCGACCTCGTCGAGCCCGTGACGCAACGTCGACAGCATCCGCACCCCGAGCACGTCCAGCTTGCACAGCCCGAGCGCGGAGACGTCGTGCTTGTCGATCTGGGCCATCGCCAACCCGTGGGCGCTGCGCTGGCAGGACACGAGATCGCGCACCCCCGCCGTCGCCGCCTCGCTGTCCGGGCCGAGGATCACCCCGGAGGGGTGCAGCGCCACGTGGCGGGGCAGCCCCCCGAGCCGTTCGACGAGGTCGAACAGCCGGCGGGTGTCGGGCCGGTCGAGGTTCGCCCCGCGCAGCTCGGGCAGCTGCTCCAGGGCGCGGCGCACGTCGCCGGCATCCAGGTGCGGCAGCGACGTGGCGATCGCGTCGACCTCTCCGGCGGGCAGCCCCAGCGCCTTGCCGACCTCGCGGATCGCGCCGCGGGCCTTGAACGTCTCGACCATCACCAGGCCCATCACGCGCTCGTCGCCGTAGGCGGTGATCAGGTCGCGCTCGATGTCCTCGCGGCGGGCCGACTCGACGTCGAGGTCGATGTCGGGCAGCTCGTCGCGGTAGGGGTTCATGAACCGCTCGACGACGAGGTCGTGGCGGATCGGGTCGACGTCGGAGATGCGCAGGCAGTAGGTGACGAGGCTGCCGGCCGCCGACCCGCGGCAGGCGACCATGATCCCCTGAGCCCGGATGCGATCGACGATCTCGCTCACGGTCAGGAAGTAGGCCGCCAGCCCGAGGTCGGCGACCAGCGACAGCTCGTGGTCGAGGCGCTCGCGGTGAGCGGCGGTCGTCGAGGCGTATCGCTCGTGCAAGCCCGCCTCGCAGCGGCGGGCGAGCTCGGCGTCGGCCTCGCCCCCTCCTGCGCCGGCGTAGTCGGGCAGGCGACGCCGGCCGAGCCCGAGATCGACCTCGCATGCCTCGGCGTCGTCGGCGGCGTTGCGCACGGCGTCGGGGCGCTCGGCGAACACCGCCGCCATCTGCTCACCGTGCTTGAGATAGCCCTCGGTGTTGCGGCGCGGCACGTGGCGCGGGTCGAGCGGGACCTGGCCGCGGATCGCGTCCATGAGGTCGGCCACCCGCGCGTCCTCCGGATCGCGGTAGCGGGGCCGTTGGTCGGCGATCGCGGTCACGCCGAGCTCATCGGCCAGCGCGAACCGCGCCCGGGCGCGGGCATCGTCGCTCGGAAGCCCCACTCCTCCCCCAGTCCGCCCGGCGTCGCGTCCGCGCGTCGCCGGCGCCCGATGGTGGGTCACGCTCATCCGCACGTGCTCCCGGCCCACTAGCTCCATCCAGCGGCGCAGTTCGGCGCGGGCGGCATCGTGACGGTTGGTGTCCAGCAGCCGTCCCACCGGATCGTCGGCGCCGAGCAGCACCAGGACCCCGTGATCGCCGGCGTTGCCGAGGCGCCGCTCGAGATGACGTCGCCGCAGGCGCGGCTCGCCATGGGCGGCATCGAAGTGGGCGTCGCTGGCCAGCCGGCACAGCCGGGCATAGCCGGCGTTCGTGCGCGCGATCAACCGCACCCGCGGCGGGTCAGTGTCAAGCCACGCCGGCCCGAACCGCGGGGCCGGGCCGGCCTCCGGCCCGGCGTCGCCCTCCTCTGTTGGCGCCAACGCGAGATCGGTGCCGAAGATCGCCCGCACGCCGGCATCGGCGCACGCTTGCGCCAGCCGCACGGCGCCGAGCAACCCGTCGCGGTCGCACACACCGATCGCGCCCATGCCACGCTCGGCCACCGCCCCGGCGAGCTCGGCGGGGCGCATCACGCCGTGGCGCAGCGAATAGCAGCTGACGGCGGCGAGATGGGCGAACGGCGGGCTCGACACCGTGTGCCCTCCTGACCTGGCCTCCTGAGGTTCTTCTGGGGCGAGACGTGCCAGTATAGAACGTCAGTTCAGACAGATCAGCTGTTCGCACGGTCCCCGATCGGCCACGAATCGGCAATAGGAGCATGCCGACGGCCCGCGGTCGCCGTGGGTGGCGGCGCGGGCTGCCGGCGCTGGGTGAGAGTGGGCGGACTGGTGGGTTGACGGCCCCGGGAGGGGGGACCGCCGGAGGGTCAGAAGGGCAGGGGGTTGCCGTCGTGATCGGTTTCCGGTCCCCACTTGAGCGGGTCGTGGTCG
>CAYQMQ010000263.1:0-3427 GCA_964418395.1 uncultured Actinomycetota bacterium | reverse complement strand
CGATGTCGTGGCCGGGCCGCTGGCCCGAGAGGCGGATCATGCGCTCGGCGAGGTCTGCGATGCGCACCGGCTCGCCCATGTCGAGCATGAACACCTCGCCGCCCTCGGCCATGGCGCCGGCCTGCAGCACCAGCTCCACGGCCTCGGGGATGCTCATGAAATAGCGGGTCATGCGCGCGTCGGTGACGGTCACCGGTCCGCCCTCGCGGATCTGGCGCACGAAAGTGGGCACCACGCTGCCGCGGCTGCCGAGCACGTTGCCGAACCGCACCACGCTCCACGCCGCCTGTTGCGGAGCGTGGGCGAGCGTCAGCTGCTCGCCGATGCGCTTGGAGGCGCCCATCACGCTGGAGGGGCGCACGGCCTTGTCGGTGGAGATGAACACCAGCCGGGCCACGCCGGCGTGCTTGGCGGCGGCGACCACGTTGGCGGTGCCCAGCACGTTGGTGCGCACCGCCTCGCATGGATGGTCCTCCAGCAGCGGCACGTGCTTGTGGGCGGCGGCGTGGAAGACCACCTCGGGCTGCCAGCCGGCGAACAGCTGCCGCATCGCGTCGGCGTCGCGCACATCGGCCAGCGACTGCACCGCGCCGTCGCCCACGGTGTCGGCGACCTCGAACAGGTGCGTCTCGTCGTTGTCGACCAGCACCAGCTGGGCTGGCGCCAGCTGGTCTACCTGGTGGGCGATCTCCGAGCCGATGGAGCCCCCGGCTCCGAGGATGACCACACGCCGACCGGTGATCGCCTCGCGCACGGTCTCGGGCTCGGTGGCCACCGGCTCGCGACCCAGCAGATCCTCGATGGCGATGTCGCGCACGTCCCGCACGCTCGGAGCGCCTTCCACGAGGTCGTCCACGCGGGGCAGCGTCTTGAGGGTGAGCCCGGCGTCGTCGGCGAGGTTGACCACGTGGCGAACCAGCGCTCGCTCGGCCGAGGGCATCGCCAACAACGCCTGGGTGGCCCCGCGCCGGCTGGCGACCTCGCCCAGCGCGTCGACGGGCCCGCACACCGGCACGCCGCTGAGGCGCCGCCCGTGGGTGGCGGGGTCGTCGTCGAGCACCGCCACCGGGCGCATCTCGCCGTCGGTGCGGGCCAGCTCGCGCACCACGTGGGCGCCGGCTTCGCCGGCGCCCAGCACGACCACCCTGGTCACCGCCCGCCCACGGCCCCGCTGGAAGGCGAACAGCCGCGAGTGAAAGCGCTGCACCGCGACCAGCCCGGTGGCCATCGCCCCACCGACCAATGCCACGCTGCGCGGCAGCGGCAGCACGTGCGTCCATGCCACCCCGGTCAAGACCACGGTGGCCGCCGCACCGGCCAGCAACACCCGTCGCGCCTCGGCGATGCCGGCGTGGGCCCACATGGCGCCGTAGGCACCGCAGGCGGCGAGCGCGACCAAGTGGACCGCCAGCGCCGCCGGCAGGAACGTCACGAAGCTCTCCAGCCACGTGGCCGGCACCGACCCTTCGAAGCGCACCAGCAGCACCACCGCGTAGGCGGCGGTGATCAGCGCCAGATCCAACGCGATGAGCACCGCGTCGTGACGCACGGTGGCGGCCAGGCGCGACAAGCGCAGACCCAGCGGCTCGTAGGACCCGCGTCCCTTCATCCCCCCACCTCCTGGGCGTGCCCACTGCCAGCGTCGGCCTCCGCCTCGGCCGGGCCGTCACCGGCCCACCGCACCAAACCGGCGCGCCAGAGCTGGTCGAGCGCGGCGGCGATGTCACCGGCGATGGACTCGCGGGACGCGTCGAACAGCGCGCACACCCCCTCGATCATCTCCTCCGTGGTCGTGGCCCCGTCGCACAGCTGCCACAACGCCAAGGCGGTCTCGTTGACCAGATGCTCGCTGCCGTCGTCACGACGGCGGAGCACGTGACCGGTCTCGCTGGCATCGACGTGCACCGCTTCCGGGTGCCGGACCGGGAGGTCGGAGCTCATGTCGGCACCTCCATCGCGTCCAGCGCGGGTCGCAGGCCGTGGTCGTGAATCAGCGCGACGGCCTCGGTGCGGTTGCGGACCTCGAGCTTGGCCAGCACGCGCGCGACATGGCTTCGGACCGTCTGGGGGCTGACCACCAGCCGCTCGGCGATGTCGTCGTGCACACAGCCGTCGCAGAGCAAGGCGAGCACCTCGCGCTCACGAGCGCTCAGGCCTGCCAAGCGCACCATGGCCTGGTCGGCAGCCCGGCTGCGGTCGATGAGGCGCCGCAACAGCCCGCCGAGCATGCCCGGGGGCACCAGCGACTCGCCGGCGGCCGCCCGCCTCGCGGCCTCGGCCACCGCGCTAATCGGCTGCGTCCACGCGACGTAGCCGGCGGCGCCCAGCCGGACGGCGCTCTCGAGCTGATCATGGTGCTCGTCACCGACCACCACCAGCGGTGCGTTGACCTGGGCCGCCGGTGGGCTGGTGGCGGCGAGAGCCGCCGCCAGGCTCATGACCACGACGTCCACAGAGCCGGCACCAGCCAGGGCCGCGCCGAGGCGGTTGACGTCCGATTCGGTACAGGCCACCTCGATGCCGTTGTCGCGCAGGCTGGCGGCCAGCGCTTCGGTGGTGACCGACGCTGCGGCCAACACCGCCACTCGGGGGTTCTCCCCGCTCATCGCAACACCTCGCGACCGCTGTGGGGGTGCTCGCCGTTGGCGATCACCGCGGCCTCGAAGCGGCTGCGGGCACCGAGCTTGGTCAGCAGGTTCTGCACGTGGGTACGCACGGTGTTCGGCGACATGCCCAGACAACGGGCGATCTCGGCGTTGGACAGCCCCTCGCGCAGCAGCTCCAGCACCGCGCGCTCGCGGGCGGTGGGCTCGTCCAGACGGCGATTGGGGCTGGAAGCACGGCGGTGGTGGTGGTCGCGCGGTTCGCGCACGACGGCCGCCAGCCGGCGCGGTTCGCTGTAGGCGACCCAAACGTCGATGTCGGGCAACAACGGAGGGCGGTGCTCGCCGAGGCCCACTCGGACGTCGGCAGGCACCGAGTCCACGATCTGGGGTGCGGCGGCATCGGCGGCATCGACCAGCATCACCGGCCACCGGCGGCTGCCGGCCACGTCGTCGGTGGCCGTTCCGTCGTCAGCCTCCGTATCGCGCCACGGTCCCCCGCTAGGGTCGAGGGCGACGGCGGTGACGCCACGGGCAATCAGCAGCGAGGCCAGCGCCTCACCCCAGCCTCGCTGACTGGTGGCTACGCCCGCCTTCGAGGCCATTAGTGCACTGCGATGCCGCCCCATCAAGCTCGCCCCCGTTTCCCGGACTATCCGCCTCGGGCCCGCCTCACCCCATCGGGTCGGTCACACGGACTCACCAAAGGGGAGGGTCGACCATGCCGGTCTGATACGTACTTATCCCCCAACTCTCCCTTCCCCCCTCTGCCGCGTACGGCCCCGCCGACTAGTCGAGGCTGACTAGCGCTAGCATAGTACCCC
>CAYQMQ010000262.1:0-3427 GCA_964418395.1 uncultured Actinomycetota bacterium | reverse complement strand
CGCGGGCGAGCACGTCGGCGGTGACCACCGCCGGCGGGGCGTGGGGGCCGAGCTCCCCGCCCAACGGCTCCGCCCCGTTCGGCACGGGCCCGTCGTGGAGCACGAGGCCATCCAGCCGCAGGCCCGGCACGTGGGCGAGCAGCGCCTCGAGGTGGGCGGCGGCATTCAGCCCGCTGGTCTCGCCGGGCTGGGTGCTGACGTTGAGCACGTGCAGGACCGCTCCCGACGCTGCGGTCACCGCTTGGGCCAGCTCGGGCACCAGCAGTGTGGCGATCACGCTGGTGAAGAGGCTGCCGGGCCCCAGGACGATCACGTCGGCTTCGCGCATGGCCTCGACGGCCGCCGGGATCGCGTGGGGGTCGGGTGGACCCAGCCAGACCCGCTCGACCCGGCCGTCCGCTCGTGCCACCCGAGCCTGGCCCTCGACCTGCTGGCCGGCGATGCGTGCCTTGAGCTGGACGGGCTCGTCGGTGGCGGGCAGCACTCGCCCCTGACAGCCGAGGACCTCGGCGAGAGAATCCAGCCCCGTCACCACATCGCCGGCGCGCTCGATGGCGGCGACCATCGCGAGGTTGCCGAGCGCATGGCCGGCGAGCTCGCCGCGGGCGAAGCGGTGGTTGAGCAGCTCGGCGAGCTCGCTGGGGCCCGCCAACGCGCACAACGCCATGCGGAGATCGCCCAGCGCGATGATGTCGAGGTCGCGCCGCAGTCGCCCGCTGGAGCCGCCGTCGTCGGCGGCGGTGACCACCGCGGTGGGCCACGCGCCGAGCTGCTGCAGTGCCCGCAGCCCCCGCGCCAGCCCGTGGCCGCCGCCGACGGCCGCCACGCGGCGGCCCGCCAGCGGAGCGCGACCCGTCCGGTCAGTCACCGCTCACTCCGACAGCCGGTCACGATGCTCGACCTGAACGGGCAACCCGAACCCTTCGATATAGCCGGCCAGCTCCTCCCCCAGCACCACGGAGCGGTGCTTGCCGCCGGTGCAGCCGATGGCGATGGTCAGGTAGCGCTTCCCGTCCGCCTCGAAGGCCGGCACCATCAGGTCGAGCAGTCCCTTGACGCGCACGAGGAACTCCTTGGCCTGCTCGCCGCTCAGGACGTAGTCGCGCACCGGCGGGTCGACCCCCGTGTACGGGCGCAGCGCGTCCTCCCAGTGCGGGTTCGGCAGGAACCGCACATCCAACACGACGTCGGCATCGCGCGGCGCGCCGTTCTTGAAGCCGAAGCTGACGACGTTGACGACCATGCCGCGCTGGCCGGGCTCGGCGAACGCGTCCCCCACGCGCTCGCGCAGCTGGTGCACGTTCGTCCCGCTCGTGTCGATCACGAGGTCGGCTTCGGCGCGCAAGTCGCTCAGCAGCGCCCGCTCGCGCTCGATACCGTCCACGATCCGGTCGTCGCCAGCCAGCGGATGAGTGCGTCGAGCCTCCTCGAAACGTGAGACGAGCATCTCGTCGCTGGCGTCGAGGAACAGCACCCGCAACGGTGTGCCGCGGCCACGCAGATCCGCCAGCGTGGCCCGCAGATCGCCGAAGAACTGCCGCCCACGCACGTCGACGACCATGGCGAGGCGGTCCACGCTCGAGCCGTGGTGGGTGGCCAGCTCGAAGACTCGCGAGATGAGGCTCGGCGGAAGGTTATCGATGACGAAATAGCCGAGGTCTTCCAACACCTTCGCGGTCGTGGTGCGCCCCGCCCCGGACATGCCGGTGATGATCACCAGCTCGGGCTCCACCACGGGCGCGGGCGTGCTCATCTGGGGGCGTCTCGCGGTGCGGGGGTCGGGCTCATGCGGCGGCCTCGCAGTCGGTCGGGGGCTCGTCGGCGGGACGGTGATGGTCGCACACGAGCTCCATGTGGGGCACGGCTCAGTCCGAGCCGGCGCGGCGCAGGTGGGCCCAGATCGTCGAGGCGAGCGCGGTGGAGATGCCCTCGACCTCGGCGAGCTCCTCCTCGGTGGCTGCGCGCACCCGCTCCAGGGTGCCGAAGTGCTCCAACAACGCTTGGCGCCGGGAGGGGCCGATGCCCGGCACCTCGTCGAAGGCGGAGGCCGTCATGCGCTTGCCCCGCAAGGTGCGGTGGTACCGCACCGCGAAGCGGTGCGCCTCGTCGCGCACCCGCTGCAGCAGGAACAGCGCCTCGCTGCCACGCGGCAGCACGACCGGCTCCTCCCGGTCCGGCAGATACACCTCCTCGAGGCGCTTGGCCAGCGCGGCGACGGGGATGTCATGGACGCCGGTCTCGACCATGGCCCGCCGTGCCGCTCCGAGCTGACCCTTGCCCCCGTCAATGAGGACCAGGTCCGGCGCCTGATCGAACTTGCCGCTGTCGGTGCCTGCGCTGTGCAGACGGCGCAAGCGCCGGCCGAGGACCTCGTGAACCATGGCGAAGTCGTCCTGGCCGACCACCCCCTTGATCTTGAACCGCCGGTAGTCGGACTTGTGCGGGAGGCCGTCCTCGAGCACCACCATCGAGCCCACCGCATCGCGGCCCTGCAGCTGGGAGATGTCATAGCACTCGATGCGCAGCGGCGCCTCGGGCAGCTGCAAGGCTTCCTGCAGCTCGCGCAGCGACTGGCTGCGAGCGTTGAAGTCCTTGGCGCGCTTGAGCCGGTGTTGGCCGAAGGCCTCCACCGCGTTCTCGCGCACGCGCTCGAGGAACTCCCGCTTGGCGCCGCGCTGCGGCACGCGCACCCGCACCCGGCCGGTCTTGCCGGTGGCCTCGCGTCGCGTGTCGGTCAGGGCTTGCTCGACGAGCTCGACATCGTGAGGCGGTTCGGGCACCAGGATCTCGCGGGGCAGGTCCTCGGCGCGCTCGACGGCCAGCTGCTGCAGGAAGCGCTCGAGCAGCGCGGCGGTATCCATGGCCTCGACCCGGTCCGCCGTCCAACCCTTGCGCCCCACGACGCGCCCGCCTCGCACGTAGAACGCCTGGAAGGCGACCTCGAGCTCGTCGGCGTGGAAGTGCACCGCGTCGAAGTTCTCGGGCCGGTCGGTGGCCATCTGCTGCTTGGCCAAGGCGGTCTCGGCCGCCTGCAGCTGGTCACGCAGCCGCGCGGCGGCCTCGAAGTTGAGCTGCTCGGATTCGGTCTGCATGCGGGCTCGCAGATCGGCGAGCACCGGCTCGGTGTCACCTTCCAGGAACCGGATGAGCCCGTTGACGAGCTCGCGGTGCTCGTCGGCGTCCACCTCTCCGACGCAGGGGGCGGCGCACCGGCCGATGTGGTGCAGCAGGCACGGGCGGCCGGTGCGTTCGCAGCGCTCGTACACCCCCGGGGAGCAGGTGCGCACCGGAAACACCCGCAGCAACAGGTCGAGCGTCTCGCGGATCGCGTACGCGTGGGCGAAGGGGCCGAAGTAGCGCGTGCCGTCCCGTTTGGGGTTGCGCCGCACCATGGCGCGCGGGATCTCCTCGCCGACGGTGATGGCCA
>CAYQMQ010000261.1:0-3453 GCA_964418395.1 uncultured Actinomycetota bacterium | reverse complement strand
TCACCGTCAGCCAGGAGCGCATCCCCGAGATGGACGCCGACGTCATGTTCACCATGACCTCGCCGTGGGCCGGTGAAGGCGACGTCAGCGAGATCGAGGGCGATTTCACCTCGCACCCGCTGTGGACCAAGCTCGAGGCGGTGCAACGCGACGCCGTGTTCTCCGTCAACGAGGAGCACTGGAACCTCGGCGGCGGGATCCTGGCCGCCAACGCGATGATGGACGATCTCGAGCAGCACTTTCTGCAGGAGGGCGGCGCCCGGGCCGCGTTGACCGACGGGGGCGACGCGTGAGCCCACCCGTCGTGGCTGGCAGGCGGGCGCGGCTCGCAGCCCACGGCCTCGCTGGCGGGGGGCGGGCACGGTGAGGGCGTCGTCGACGGTCACGCGCTCGCACGCCAGCCGGGGTGCGATCGTTAACTCGGGCGTGTTCCTGGCCGTCGTGATCGGGCTGGCGCTGGCGGCGCTGCTGAGCCTGCGCATCGGGTCGGTGTCGCTGTCCACCGGCGAGGTGGTGAGCGCCTTCACCGACTTCGAGGGCTCCAACGCCCACCTGATCGTGCGCTCGCTGCGCCTTCCCCGCACCATCATCGGCCTCGGCGTCGGCGCGGCGCTGGCCGTGGCCGGAGTGGTCGCCCAGGCGGTAACCCGCAACGCGCTGGCCTCGCCGGAGATCCTGGGGATCAACGCCGGGGCGGCCTTCGGGGTGGTCACCGCCGTGTTCCTGCTGGGCATCGGCTCGCCGTCCGGCTATCTGTGGTTCGCCTTCGCCGGGGCGCTGGGGGCGGTGGTGGCCGTGTTCGCGATCGCCTCGGTGGGCCGGGGCGGGGTCACGCCGGTCAAGCTGGCCCTGGCCGGGGTGGTGCTGAGCGCGCTGTTGAGCGCATGGATCTCGTTTGTGCTGATCGTCGACCAGCGCACCCTGGACGAGGTCCGCTTCTGGCTGGCCGGCTCGCTGGCCGGGCGCGACCTGGAGGTGTTCATCCGGGTGCTGCCCTTCCTGGCAGTCGGCCTGCTGGTGGGGCTTGGCATGAGCCGGGCGCTGAACACCATCAGCCTCGGCGAGGACGTCGCCGCCGGCCTGGGCCAGAACGTGGCGTGGGTCAAGGCGCTGGCGACCGTGGTCGTGGTGCTGCTGGCCGGCGCCGGGGTGGCCGCCGCGGGCCCCATCGGCTTCGTGGGGCTGGCGGTGCCCCACATGGTGCGGATGGTGGTGGGCCCCAACCATCGTTGGCTGCTGCCCGTGTGCGCGCTGGCGGGCCCGGTCCTGTTGCTGGCTGCCGACGTCGTCGGCCGCGTTGTCGCGCGCCCCTCGGAGATCCAGGTGGGCATCGTCACGGCGATCGTCGGCGGGCCGGTGTTGGTCCACCTTGTGCGCACCCGCAAGCTGGCCGAGCTATGACCGCCGCCGCACGCAGCCACGTCCCCCCCGGTGACCCGTGACGGGGCTGCCCACGGCGCCCAAGGGCGCGCGACGCCACCCCATGCGCCTTCGCTGGTGGTCGGGGCGGGTGAGCCCGCGCACCGCCGCGCTGATCGCCGTGGCCACCGGGCTGTTGGGGGTTCTGGCGGTGGGCAAGATGATGCTGGGCGACTTTCCGATCTCGCCGCTGCAGGTCATCACGGTCATCGCCGGCGGCGGCAGCGACCAAGAGGCCTTCATCGTGCGCACCCTGCGGCTGCCCCGGGTGCTGGTGGGCGCCGGGGCGGGCGTGGCCCTGGCGGCCTCGGGCTCGATCTTTCAGGGGCTGGTCCGCAACCCGCTGGTCGCTCCCGACATCATCGGGGTGATGGCCGGCGCGACCGTCGCGGCGGTCACCGCCATCGTCGTGTTCCAGTCCGCCGTGGTTGTGCCGGTGGCCGCCTTCGTCGGGGCGGTGATCGCCACCTTCGTGGTCTACGGGCTCACCTGGCGCAAGGGCATCACCGGCGGCCGCTTGGTGCTGGTGGGCATCGGCATCGAGCTTGTGCTCACCGCGGTGACCACGCTGATCATCGTGCGCTTCCCCGTCGAGCAGGTCAGCCCCGCGATCGCCTGGATGACCGGCACGCTGTACGGGGCCGACTGGGCCGACGTCGTGTGGCTGGCAGCAACGCTGGCGGTGCTGCTGCCGGCCGCGCTGGCGCTGATGCCGCGGCTGCACACCCTGCAGCTGGGCGACGAGTCCGCCGCGGCGCTGGGCACGAGCGTGGAGCCCTCCCGCGCCGGCCTGCTGGCGGTCGGCGCGGGGCTGGCGGCAGTCGCCGTGGCCGTCGCCGGCCCGGTGAAGTTCGTCGCCCTGATGACCCCCCACGTCGCCCGGATGCTCGCTGGACCGTTGACCGGCGGCGTGCTGGTGCTGGCCGGGATGCTGGGCGCGGTGCTGGTGGTGGGCTCGGACCTCGTCGCGGAGCACGGCTTCTCTCCGACCAGCCTGCCGGTGGGCATCGTCACCGCCGCCATCGGCGCACCCTACTTCCTGTTCCTGCTGTACCACGTCAACCGCAACACGTAGAGGAGCCGCCATGTCACGGTTGTGCACCGATGGCGTCACCTTGGCCTACAACGACGGCCCGGCGGTCGTCGACGGGATGAGCCTGGAGGTGCCCGACGGGCGGGTCACCTGCATCGTGGGACCCAACGCGTGTGGCAAGTCGACGCTGCTGCGGGCCATGTCGCGGCTGCTCAAACCCCGCGGCGGTCAAGTGGTGCTCGACGGCACGCGTATCCAGCAGCACCCCACCAAGGAGGTCGCCCGCCGGCTCGGGCTGCTGCCCCAGTCGCCTGCCGCCCCGGAAGGACTGACCGTCGAAGACCTGGTCGCCCGCGGCCGCTTCCCCCACCAGCGAATGCTGCAGCAGTGGCGCGAAGCCGACGAGACAGCCGTGGAGGACGCTCTGGCGCTGACCCGCACCGACGAGCTGCGCCACCGACCCGTTGACGAGCTGTCAGGCGGCCAGCGCCAGCGCGTGTGGATCGCGCTGACGCTGGCCCAACAGACCCCGATCATGCTGTTGGACGAGCCCACCACGTTCTTGGACGTGGCCCACCAGCTGGAGGTCCTGGACCTGCTGGCCGAGCTCAACGCCACCCACCAGCGCACCATCGTGATGGTGCTGCACGACCTGAACGAGGCCGCTCGCTACAGCCACCACCTGGTTGCCATGCGCGAGGGCGAGGTGATCGCCGAGGGTCCGCCGGGCGAGGTCGTGACCGTCGACACCGTGCGAGCGGTGTTCGGCATCGACAGCAAGATCCTCGACGACCCGGTCACCGGGACGCCGCTGGTGGTGCCGGTGGCCTGTGACCGTCGGAGTGCCCGCGGTCACGTTCAATAGCGACGCGCGGCCGCAGCGGGCGTGGCCCGCTCGCTGGGCCTTGCTCGTGTGTCAGATATCCGGCTCATATTCCGATTATTCGACACGCGGGCTCGGCCCGGCCCTCGACGTGAGCCGACTTCTCGGTGACCATGCG
>CAYQMQ010000260.1:0-3468 GCA_964418395.1 uncultured Actinomycetota bacterium | reverse complement strand
CCTAGAGGCGAAGGCGCATGAGCGACCACGAGCAGCCGGACGCGGCCGGACCGGAGCCCGATCCGCCCCCGGACGACGCCGGGCCCCCCGCGTTCGGCGATGACGCGGTGCCCCCCGTCTTTGACGAGGAGGGCACCACCGAGCCGCTGGACCCGACCGACCCGCGGTTCACCGGCTTCGCGCGACCACCGGCCGGGCCCCGCCAGCGCGAGCTCGTCGAGAGCCGCGGTCCCGGCCAGAGCCCGATGGACCGGCGGGTGCGCATCATCCGGATGGCCATCCCCACCATCGCGATCGCCGGCATGGCCGCGGTGGCGGCGGTCTTTTGGAGCGCGCTGACGCCCGACAGCGGGGAGGTGGCCCTCGGCGACGCCGACGCCGTCATCGAGGCGGTCGCCGAACGTCCCCTGCGGGTGTGCCGCGGCGAAGGGCCTCCGTGCGCGTGGCTGACCACCGTCGACGGCGAGCTGGTGGCGTTGAACACGTCCGGGCCCGTCCACGCCGAATACGGGCGGCAAGGCGTGGGGTGGTGTCCCTCCAGCGGGTACTTCGGCGCCAACTCGACCGACAGCCGCTATGACCAGGCCGGTCGGCTCGTCACCGGCCCGGCCAACCGGGGCCTGGATCGGTTCCGGCTGAGCGAGGAGGACGACGGCGAGCTGGTGATCGAGTTCGCCCGCCGCACCGCGGGGCCACGGGCGGGTGAGGCCGCTCCGCTGCCGCGCACCGGGCCGGCCTGCGACGAGATCCCGTTCGACCGGGAACCCCGGCTCGAGGTGCCCGTGGACGGCTGAGCTCCAAGCTCCCCGCCCGTGTGTCCGACAACGGTTCCGACCGTGGGGAGCGAGTGTCGGACTACCGCGTGTCGGCGCGGCGGTCCCGGGGTGGCTCGGTGGCGTCGGTGACGGTGAGCAGCTCTGGCTCTCCCTCGGTCACCAGCACCGTGTGTTCCATCTGGGCCGACGGCTGCAGGTCGGCGGTCACGGCGGTCCAGCCGTCGTCCCACAGCACGTGGCGCCAGGTGCCCAGGTTGAGCATCGGCTCGATCGTGAACGTCATGCCCGGCTCGAGCACGAGCGTGGCCTCGGGCTCGTCGTAGTGGTACACGGTCGGCTCGGCGTGGAAGTCCGTGCCGATCCCGTGGCCCACGAAGGTGCGGACCACGCCCAGGCCCTCGGACTCGGCGACCTGCTGGATGGCGCGCCCGACCTCCCGCAGCGGGGCGCCCGGACGGGAGGCGTCGATGCCGGCGGCCAGGGCGGCCTCGGTGGTCACGATCAGCCGGTCGGTGTCCGCGTCGACCTCGCCGACCCGGAACATCGTCGAGGTGTCGCCGTGCACCCCGTCGAGGTAGACGGTCACGTCGACGTTGACGATGTCGCCCTCGGCCAGCGGCCGGTCGTCGGGGATGCCGTGGCAGATCACCTCGTTGACCGAGGTGCACACCGACTTGGGGAAGCCGTGATAGCCCAGCGGGCTCGGGTAGGCGCCGAGGCGCACCGCGTGCTCGTGGGCCACCGCGTCGAGCTCGTCGGTGGTCACCCCGGGGGCCACGTGGGGCCCGAGCACCTCGAGCACCTCCCGCGCGGCCCGGCCGGCCCGCCGCATGCGCTCGATGACCTCGGGGCTCTGCGGGGTGGCCGGCTGCCGCGGCTCGGGGGGCACGCCGCCGTTGTCGACGTACGGCGGCCGGGCGATGCTGGCGGGCACCTCGCGCGTCGGGCCGATCCGCCCGGGGCGCACCCGCCCGGCGATCCGGGCGGCGTCGGGAGCCGACTCGGCAGCGGCCCCGCTGCGGCCACCGCCGCGGTCACGGCCGGCGTGACACTTCTTGTACTTGCGCCCGGACCCGCACCAGCACGGGTCGTTGCGGCCGGGCAGGGCGGTGGCGGTGGCGGCGGGGTCGGTCATCCACCCCATGGTGCCGTGCGACGCCACGGGCTGCGAGCGCAGCCGCCCCCGGTCAGGCGAGCCCGCGCACCGCCGAGGCCGGCGGGCGGCGCCCGGCGATCGCCTCGACGGTGCGGACCACCCGCACCGTGGCGGCGGTGTCGTGGACCCGCAGCAGGTGCGCCCCGTTGTGCACCGCCACGGCGGCGGCCGCCAACGACGCCTCGAGCCGGTCGGCGGGGGCCACATCCCGCCCCTGCGTCTCGCCGAGGAAGTCCTTGCGGGACAGCGCCACCAGCACCGGCTGGCCCAGCCCGACCAGCTCGGCCAATCGCCGGGTCAGCTCGAGCGACTGGAACGTGTTCTTGCCGAAGTCGTGGCCGGGGTCCACCACGATCTGCCCCCGCGCGACCCCCCGGTCGACGGCGACGGCCACCAGCCGCTCGAGCTCGGCGATCACCGCGGTGGTGGTGTCGGGCCGATAGTCGGGGCGGAACGGGCGGCCCCGCAGCTGCCCGCCGGCGTGGGTCACCACCAGGGCGGTGCCCGGGTGGGCGGCGACGACGTCGGCGATCTCGGGGTCGGCCAAGCCGCTGACGTCGTTGATCATGCCCGCCCCGGCCGTCAGCGAGGCAGCGGCGACCTCCGCGCGGGTGGTGTCCACCGAGACCGGCACGTCGCGGCGCGCGCGGATCGCGGCGACGAGCGGGACCACGCGGTCGTGCTCCTCGGCCGCGTCGACGGGTTCGCCCGGGCCGGCCTTGACCCCGCCGACATCGACCAGCGCCGCTCCGGCGTCGGCGTGCGCCGTCGCGGCGTCAACCGCCTGCTCCAGGGAGTCGGTGGCGCCCCCGTCGTAGAACGAGTCGGGGGTGCGGTTCACGATCCCCATGACGGCGCTGCGGTCGCGCAGCGCCAGGGCGGTGTCACGCAGGTGGAGGCGCATGGTCGCGTGGCGCGCCGGCCCGGTGCGCTAGGTGAGGAACTGCAGGATCGCCGCGGCGATCTCGTCGGGTTGCTCCACCGGCGCCCAGTGGCCGGCGGTGGGGATCACCTGCACCCGGCTGACGGGGATCTCGCGGTGGAGCTCCTCGGCCATGGCGATCGGGGTGGAGCGGTCGTGGTCGCCCACCAGCAGCAGCGTCGGCTGGCCGATGCGCTCGCGGTCGATCGCCGGCGGGTCGGTGATCGCCCGGCAGGCATCGGCGTAGGTCTGCGGGTCGTTGCGCAGGAACAGATCGCGCAGCAGGCCGACGACCTGGGGCAGCTTCGCCTGGGTGCGCGGGGCCAGCGCGCCCGGCAGCCAGTGGTCGACGATCGCGTCGAGCCCGTCGGCCTCCACGGTCTTGGCCCGCTGTTGATAGCTCTCCTTGGCGGTCGGCTCGAACCAGCTGATCCCGCCCACCATGACCAGGTGGTCGACCATCTCGGGCCGCTTGACGGCCAGATGCTGGGCCACCAGCGAGCCGATCGAGTGGCCGACCAGCGCCACCGGCGGCAGCTCCAGGGCGCCGATGAGCGCTTCGACGTCCTTGGCCCACGACCCGATCGACGTCTTGCCGCTGGCGTTGGTCCGGC
>CAYQMQ010000259.1:0-3471 GCA_964418395.1 uncultured Actinomycetota bacterium | reverse complement strand
AGCGAAGCGGTAGCAGCCAAGCGGAAGGAAACCCTGTGCGCGTCGCCCTGGTCTGCCCGTACGACTGGGACCGTCCCGGGGGCGTGCAGGCCCACATCGCCAACCTCGCCGCGCACTTGGCGGCCGACCACGACGTCCGGGTCGTCACCCCGCGTGACGACGAGGCCGGGGAGGGGTCGGGGCCCGGCAACGGCCGCGTCGAGGTCGTCGGCGTGGGCCGCACGACGGGCGTGCGCATCAACCAGTCGGTGGCGCCCGTGGCGCTGGGGCCCGCCGCGGCGAGGCGCACCCTCGCCGCGCTGCGGGCCCACGAGCCCGACGTGATCCACGTCCACGAACCGCTGGCACCGGCGGTGTCGTTAGCCGCCACGGCGTTGGGGCCGAACCCGCTGGTCGGCACGTTCCACGCATGGTCGACCGGGGCGTCGCTGTACCGGCGCCTGGCGCTGCCGGCTCGGCGGATCGCGCAACGCTTGGCCGCGCCGCTGGCGGTGTCGCCGGTGGCCCGCGACTTCGTGGTTGACGCGCTGCGGCTCCAGGAGGGTGTGGTGGACGTGGTGCCCAACGGCGTGGACGTGGCCCCGTTCCGCGACGCCGAGCCGCTGCCGGCGCTGTCCGATCCTGCTCGGCCGCTGGTGCTGTTCGTGGGCCGGCTGGAGAGCCGCAAGGGCCTGGCGGTGGCGGTGCGGGCGTGGCTGGCGCTGCGGGAGACGCATCCGCGGGCGCGGTTGTGCGTGGTCGGTGACGGGCCCGAGCGGACGTACTGCGCGCGGATGGTGCCCCGGGCGGCCCGTGACGATGTGCAGTTCGTCGGCCGCGTCGACGACGCGCAGGTGTCGCGGTATTTCGCCAGCGCCGACGCGTTCGTCGCTCCTGCGCTGGGGGGCGAGTCGTTCGGGGTGGTGCTGCTCGAGGGGATGGCCGCCGGCGTGCCGGTGATCGCCTCCGACATCCCCGGGTATCGCGCCGTGATCGAGGGTGACGGCAGCCAGCCCGCCGGGCTGCTGTGCGCGCCCGGCTCGCCGCAAGCGCTGGCCCACGCGTTGCGGCGGGTGCTCGACGACGCCGAGCTGCGCCGCTCGCTGATCGCCGCCGGCCGGGTGCGCGCCGACGCTCACGACTGGCCTCACGTCGCCACCCGTGTGGCCGAGGTCTACGCCAAGGTCTCCGGCTCGTGACCGGCGCGGGCCGGCTGCGGGAGGCGGCTGGCCGCGCCGGCGCCGGTTCCGGGATCGTGGGGCTGGTGTCGTACACTCGCGATCATGTCTGCTGTGGTGGTCACCGGCTGAACTGGCTCCGCGGTGACGGCACCCGAACCGCGTGTCCGTGGCTCCGGGCCCCACGGGACGCATCCGACGAGACCCTGAGGAAGGACGAACCCGTGCGCCGCTGCCTGCCTGTGCTGCTGGTCGCATTCGCGCTGGTGCTGCTTGCCGGTGCGTGTGACACGGCCCCCGATCCCGACCAGGATGCCGACCTGGGGGCCCAAGACGACGGCCCCACGCCGACGCCTGCCGCCACCTACCCCCTGACCGGGGGACCCGTCGAGGACGAGGATGCATTGCAGCGGCCGGTGCTGGCGGTCAAGGTCGACAACCATCCGCGGGCCCGGCCGCAACAGAGCCTCGATCGCGCCGACGTGGTGATGGTGGAGAAGGTTGAGGGCACCACCCGGCTCATCGCGCTGTTCCACTCACAGCAGGCCGACACGGTCGGTCCGGTGCGGTCGGGGCGGTTCGTCGACGCCGAGCTCTTGCCGGCCTTTCAGCCGGCCTTTGCGATCTCGGGGGCCGCCGAGCCCGTGCTGGAGGAGTTGCAGCAGGATCTCCAGCTCTACGGCGAGGGCAGCGCCGGAGCGTGGGACCGCGACGCGTCCCGACCCGCGCCGCACAACCTGTTCCTGGCAACCGAGCCGCTGTTCGAGGAAGCCGCCGACGACGGGCTGCCGCCCGCCGAGCAGCCCTGGCCCTACGACGAGGACGTCGATCTCTCGGGCGGTGAGGTCACCGGGGCCGACATGTCGTATCCGCGGGCCGAATCGGTCAGCTGGGAGTGGGACGGGGGGCGGTTCGTGCGCGCCCAGGACGGCGCGCCTCACAAGCTCGCCGACGGCTCCCAGGTGAGCGCCGACAACGTCCTCATCGTCCGCGTGCCTCCCACCGACGACGTGACCCACCCGTTCGATCCGATCGGCTCTGGCGAGCTGGTGGTGTTGCGTGACGGGCACGAGCTCACCGGCACCTGGGAAAAGAGCGCGCCCAGCGAGCACTTCCGCTGGCTCGGCCCCGACGGCCAGCCGCTGCCGCTGGCACCCGGCACCACGTGGATCGAGCTGGTCCCGGACAACGGCTCGGTCACCGTGCAGGCGGCCGGGGGCGCCGACGCCGCCGACGCCGACGACGACGGCGAGAGCTGAACGCGCGGGTAGGCTCGCGGGCAGGGAAAGCAAGCTCCGGAGAGGAGCGGCCATGGCCGACGAGACGCCCACCGGCTCGGGCAACGGACAGCCCGCCACGCCACGCACCACGGGCAGCGCCCGCGTCAAGCGCGGCCTCGCCGACATGCTCAAAGGCGGGGTGATCATGGACGTGGTCACCGCCGAGCAGGCGCGCATCGCCGAAGAGGCCGGCGCGGTGGCGGTCATGGCGCTCGAGCGGGTGCCGGCCGACATCCGCGCCCACGGCGGGGTGGCCCGCATGAGCGACCCCGAGGTGATCGAGGCGATCACCCAGGCCGTGTCCATCCCGGTGATGGCCAAGGCGCGGATCGGCCACATCGCGGAGGCGCAGGTGTTGCAGGCGCTCGGCGTGGACTACGTCGACGAGTCGGAGGTGCTCACCCCGGCCGACGAGGAGCACCACATCGACAAGCACGCCTTCACCGTGCCGTTCGTGTGCGGCGCCACCAACCTCGGTGAGGCGCTGCGGCGCATCGGCGAGGGCGCGGCGATGATCCGCTCCAAGGGCGAGGCCGGCACCGGCAACGTGGTCGAGGCCACCCGCCACATGCGCGCCATCGCCGGCGGCATCCGCTGGCTGGCCACGCTGGCCTCCGAGGAGCGCTATGCCGCCGCCAAGGACCTGCGCGCGCCGGTGCACCTGGTCGAGGAGGTCGCCGAGACCGGCCGCCTGCCGGTGGTGCTGTTCACCGCCGGGGGCGTGGCCACCCCCGCCGACGCCGCGCTGATGATGCAGCTGGGCGCCGACGGCGTCTTCGTGGGCTCGGGCATCTTCAAAGCCGCCGAGCCCGACAAGCGCGCCCGCGCCATCGTCGAGGCCACCACCTTCGCCAGCGACCCCGATGTGGTCGCCAAGGTCAGCCGCGGGCTCGGCGAGGCGATGGTCGGCCGCAACGTCGCCGACCTGCCCGACGAGGAGCGCCTGGCCACCCGCGGCTGGTGAGCCCGGCGGTGTGTCGGGCCACCCACCCGTCTGCCCGCCGCCGCGCCGGCCCGGCACGCCCGCCGCGATT
>CAYQMQ010000258.1:0-3473 GCA_964418395.1 uncultured Actinomycetota bacterium | reverse complement strand
GCCGGTCTCCACCCGGGTGGGGCCGTCCACGCGGTCGACGGGGGGCTCCTCGGCGTCAGGATCGATGGCGGGCCCGGGGAACTCCTCCTCGAAGTCGGTGGGCTCGCCGTCGCACAGCGCGTCGATGGCCAGCGACTCGGTGATCGTGCCGCCTTCGGCATCGTCGGGCACGGCCACGTCGATGGTCAGCGTGACCTCCTCGCCGGGTTCGATCGGGCCGACGTCGTTCCAGGTGACGGTGGTCCCGTCGATCTCGTCGGCCTCAGGGTCGGTGTCGGTGATCTCCAGCCCGTCGACGCCGCCGATCTGGTCGACCACGGTCACGTCGGTCAGGGTGCACCACGGGTCGTCGTTGGGGATGGTGATGGTGTAGGTGAACGTGTCCCCGGGCGCGACCGGGTCCTGGGAGATGTTCTTAGCCACGTCGTCCATCGGCTCGGGGCACTCGACGCCGTCGTCGGGGGTGGTGGCGCTGGCTGACAGCGGGGCGACGGCGATGTCGGTGTGGGCCACGTTGGAAAGGTCGTCGGCCACGTCGATGCGGAAGAACTCGCCCTCAGCGGTCAGCGGGCCCTCGCTGCCGTCCTCGGTCAGGTCGACGGTGCCCAGCGAGATGGTGGCCACGCCGGGGATGACGAACTCGGTGTCGCCCTCGGCGGCATCGAGGGTCGC
The DNA here is from genome assembly GCA_964418395.1 of uncultured Actinomycetota bacterium. Lineage (GTDB taxonomy): Bacteria > Actinomycetota > Nitriliruptoria > Euzebyales > Egibacteraceae > QS-5-72-10. The sequence continues at coordinate 2,801 of CAYQMQ010000258.1, read as the reverse complement.
CACGACCTCGCCGTTGGGGTCGCGGATCTCCAACACCGGCGCGGTCCACTCCAGCGCGCCGGCATCCATGGCGTCCTGTTCGTCGGCGAAACCATCGCCCGGCCCCGGCGAGGTCACCGACAGGCGCGGCTGGCTGACCACCCCGATCTGGTAGCCGGCCAGCTCGACGGCGGCCAGGTCCGCTGTGGCGGTGGAGCGCACCGCGTCACCGGCAAGCGCCGGATCGTCGACCAGGTCGATCACGCCGTTGCTGGAGACCACGTCGTCGCCGCCGCGGCCGGTCAGCGCCAACAGCGGGGTGTCGTCGTCGATCGCGCCGGGCAACACCTCGGCGCCGGCCAGGTCGGCGTCGGCGTCGCTGTAGCTCTCGGCGAAGCCGGGACAGCCGCTGCCGTCGCCGGTCAGCGCCCGCGCGGTGGCCGTGGCGACCTCGGCGTTCAACACCGGGTCGGCGGGCACGTCGATCAGCGTGTCGCTGTCGGCGGCCTCCTGGTCGGGCGGGGAGACCTGCTCGGCGTGGACCAACAGCTCGTCGAGATTCAGCGCGCCGAGCACCGAGGCCTCGAGGTTGTTGGCCACCGCCCCGGCCTCCACCTCCCCGTCCGGGAGGTCGGTGTCGCTGCTGAGCTCGCCCTCGAAGTCACTGCTCAGGTCGCCGCCCACCTCGCCGCGGGCGCGACCGACCTCCAGGTCCACCGCGTCGAGGCCGCCCAGCGTGGTGTCGTGGACGGTGACCAGGTCGGCGCTGACATCCCCCTCCGGGGCGCCACCGCCGGTGTCCTGCGCCGACGCCGGCGGGATGGCCAGCAGGCCGGCAAGCAGCGCGGCGGCGAGCAGGGGGGCCATGAAGGCCAACCGGTTGCGACTGTAGGTCATGATGGCTCCTTGTGAGACCGTGCCGGCGCCGCCGCAGGTGGGGGGAACTTCGGACGGCGCCCGGGTGTCCTCGGGTCGTGCCCTCCCTTGCTGAGCAAGCCCGTCGATGGGCGATGGAGTGGCGCGACGGTTCGATTGCGTCGCGTTGCCGTGCACAACGCGAGGGGGGCCTCCCCGTTCCGAGGGGGGCCGAACCCTTACTCAAGCGAGTTGACACGTCACAGGTCGTGTTACCGGCGTTCTTCGCCCTCGCGTCCCACCAGGTCGGCGATCTCGCCAACGATCTCGGTGAGCTTGTAGTCCTTGGGGGTGTAGACGGCCGCGACGCCCGCCCGCTCGAGCTCCTTGGCGTCCTCCGGGGGGATGATGCCGCCCACGACCACCGGGACACCCGAGCCCTCGGCGCGCAGCCGCTCCACGATCTGGGGCACCAGGGCGCGATGCGATCCTGACAGGATCGACAGGCCCACGACGTGCACGTCTTCGTCCACGGCGCTGCGCACGATCTGGGCGGGGGTGAGGCGGATGCCGTCGTAGATCACCTCGAAGCCGGCGTCTCGGGCGCGGACCGCGACCTGCTCGGCGCCCGACGAGTGCCCGTCCAACCCGGGCTTTCCCACCAGCAGGCGCACCTTCGAGCCCACCCGCCCCTCGGCGGCGGCCACGCGCTCCCGGGCACGGGCCAGCTCCTGGCGGGCCTCTCCAGCGGGCGCGGCGGCCGCGCCGCCCACGCCGGTCGGCGCCCGGTACTCGCCGAAGACCTCCCGCAGGGCGGCGCCCCACTCGCCGGTGGTCACCCCCGCCTTGGCCGCTGCGATCGAGGGGGGCATGAGGTTGTCGCCGGCCTCGGCGGCGCGGCGCAGGTCGTCCAGCGCGCGGGTGGCCGCGGCTTGGTCGCGTTCGGCCCGGAACGCCTCGAGCCGCTCGATCTGCTCGGCCTCGCTGGCTTCGTCGACTTCGAGGAACGCGCCGTCGCTGGTGGCCAGCGGCGACTCCTCCGTCTCGGTGAACGCGTTGACCCCGACCACGGTCTGCTCGCCGGTCTCGACCCGCTCCACCCGCGCGGCGTTGGAGCGGACCAGCTCGGACTTCATGTAGTCGACCGCCTCGACGGCGCCGCCGAGCTCCAGCACGTGCTCGTACTCCGCCCACGCCCCGGCGGCGAGCTCGGCCACCTTCGCCTCGATCACCGGCGAGCCGTCGAAGAGGTCGTCGTACTCCAACAGGTCGGTTTCGTAGGCCAGGATCTGCTGCATCCGCAACGACAGCTGCTGGTCGCGGGGGCGGGGCAACCCCAGGGCCTCGTTCCACGCCGGCAGCTGCACCGCGCGGGCGCGGGCGTCCTTGGACAGCGTCACGCCCAGCATCTCCAACAGGATGCGCGCGATGTTGTTCTCCGGCTGCGACTCGGTCAGCCCCAGCGAGTTGACCTGCACCCCGTAGCGGAAGCGGCGCATCCGCTCGTCGGTCACGCCGTAGCGCTCGGTCAGCAGCCGGCCCCACAGCTGGGCGAACGCCCGCAGCTTGCACATCTCCTCGACGAAGCGGATGCCGGCGTTGACGAAGAAGCTCATGCGCCCGGCCACGCGGGCGAAGTCCGCCGGGGCCACCTCGCCGGAGGCCTGGACCGTGTCGAGCACGCTGGTGGCGGTGGCCAACGCGAAGGCGACCTCCTGCACCGGCGTGGCGCCGGCCTCCTGCAGGTGGTAGCTGCACACGTTGATGGGGTTCCACTTGGGAACCTCGGTCACCGCGTGGGTGATCACGTCGCTGGTCAACCGCATGGAGGGCTGCGGGGGGAACACGTAGGTGCCCCGCGACAGGTACTCCTTGATGATGTCGTTCTGGGTGGTGCCGGCCAGCTCGGACCGATCGGCCCCCTGCTCCTCGGCCACGGCCACATACAGCGCCAGCAGCCACGGCGC
>CAYQMQ010000257.1:0-3500 GCA_964418395.1 uncultured Actinomycetota bacterium | reverse complement strand
ACGGCACCAGCGTGCGCAGGTCGACCACTTCGAGATCCCAGCCCTCGTCGGTGGCGGCCTCGGCGGCATCCAGGCACGTGCGCACCATCGGCCCGTAGGCGAACAGCGAGGCGGTGGTGCCGCGCCGGCGCACCGCGGCGCGGCCGAACCCGTCCCCCTCGGCCGGAAGGGTGGCGTCCTCCTTCAGCCAGTAGCGCCGTTTGGGTTCGAAGAAGATCACCGGGTCCTGCCCGGCGATCGCTTCGCGCAACAGCACGTAGGCATCGCTGGGCGTGCCCGGGCTGACCACCTTCAACCCCGGGGTGTGGGCGAAGTAGGCTTCGGGGCTCTCCGAGTGGTGCTCCACCGCGCCGATCCCGCCGCCGAACGGGATGCGCACCACCACCGGCACCGTCACCCAGCCACGCGAGCGGTTGCGGAACTTGGCCAGGTGCGACACGAGCTGTTCGAAGGCCGGATAGGTGAAGCCGTCGAACTGCATCTCGACCACCGGCCGGTAGCCGTACATCGCCATGCCGATCGCGGTGCCCACGATCCCGGACTCGGCCAACGGCGTGTCGAAGCAGCGGGCCTCGCCGAAGCGGCGCTGCAGCTGGTCGGTGATGCGGAACACCCCGCCGAGCACGCCGACGTCCTCGCCGAAGACCACCACCTTGTCGTCGTCGGCCATGGCGTCGTGCAGCGCGGTGTTCAGCGCCTGGGCCATCGTGATCGCCATGGCGGTCCCTACCCCTGCTCGAGCTCGGCGCGCAGCCGCTCGCGCTGCTCGGCGAAGCTGGCCGGCGGCTCCACGTAGACGTGCTCGAACAGCTCGAGCGGGTCGCCGTGGGGGGCGTCGTAGATCTCCTCGCGCAGCCGGCTGGCCCGCGTGCGGACCTCGTCGTCGACCTCGTCGCGAAAGCCCTGGTCGAGCAGCCCTTCCTTCTCCAGGAAGCTGTCGAACCGCGCGATCGGGTCGCGGGCCCGCCACTCGCTGGTCTCTTGCTCGCTGCGGTAGCGGGTGGGGTCGTCGGCGGTGGTGTGGCCCTCCATGCGGTAGGTGACCGCCTCCACCAGGCTCGGACCCTCCCCGCGCCGGGCGCGCTCGACCGCCTGTTTGGTCACCGCGTAGCTGGCGAGCACGTCGTTGCCGTCACAGCGCAGTCCCGGCATGCCGTAGCCCACCGCCTTGTGGGCGATCGTCGGCGCCTTGGTCTGCTGCGACAGCGGCACGCTGATCGCGTAGTGGTTGTTCTGCACCACGAACACGCACGGGGCCTCGAACACCGCGGCGAAGTTCATCGCCTCGTGCGCGTCGCCCTCGCTGGTGGCCCCGTCGCCGAAGTAGCTCAGCACCACCAGATCGGACCCGTCGAACCGCGCGGCCATGGCGAACCCGGCGGCGTGCAGCGCCTGCGTGCCGATCGGGATGGAGATCAACCCGAAGTGCCGATCGTAGGGGTCCCAGTCGCCCAGCCAGGTGCCCCGGAAAACGTGCAGCACCGGGGCGGGGTCCACCCCGCGGACCAGCGCAGCGCCGAGCTCGCGATAGGAGGGAAAGATCCAGTCCTGGTCAGCGCTGGCCCAGGCGCTTCCCACCTGCGCGGCCTCCTGACCCAGACACGAGGCGTAGACCCCCAGCTGTCCCTGACGTTGCAGGTTGATGGCCTGCTTGTCGAGGCGACGGGTCAGCACCATGTGGCGGTACAGCTGCCGCAGCTCCTCGTCGCCGAGATCGAGGGGGAAGCCCTCGACGTCGTGGAGGACGCCGTCGTCGTCCAACAGCTGGACCGGCTGGTCGGGAGGGAGCAGCGAGGCGGGGTCGGGGGTGGGATGGTCGAACGTCGGCGGGCGGGATGCGGGCGAGTCACCCATGGCGCGTACTCCCCTGTCGTCGGCGACGCCGGGATGACCGGCGGCGCTGGCGGTGTGCGAGCGACCCGGGTCGCGGGAGCGTCCTCGCCCCAGCAGCGTAGACCGCGCAACGTGCCAGGTAAACGCCCCGGTGAGGGGCTCAGCGCAGCGGCCGTGAGAGGCTCAGCGCAGCGGCCGCAGCACGTCGTCGACCTCGACCTCGAGCCCTTCGAGATGTGCCGGCCGCAGCGTCTCGCCGGCGCCGGCGAGCGTGGGCGGCCCGTACCCGTCGCCGGACTGCCGGTAGGCCTCAACGCGGTCGGTGTCGAGGTCGACGAACCAGAACTCGGGCACGCCGTGGCGCTCGTACAGGCCCCGCTTGACGACCGCGTCGAACCGGCGCGTCGACGGCGAGGAGACCTCCACGATCAGATCGGGGGGCACGTCGATGTGGCGCTCGCTGATCCCGGAGAGGGTCTCGGCGCGCAGCAGCACCACGTCGGGGATCACGAAGTCGCGTTCGGTGTAGTACACGTCGGGCTCGACGAACGCCGCGCCGCCGTGGGTGTCGGCCCAGTCGAGCAGCGCTCGCGCAAGACGGGTGGCCACATACTGGTGGCGGGCCAAGCCCTTCGGGCTCACGAACAGCTCCCCGTCGACGAGCTCGTACTTGTGCCCCTCGTCGTGGTCGAAGCGCGCGAGGTCGGCGACGGTGAGGCCGGTTTCGACCGGTTGCGCCATGGCGGCCCTCCGCGGTTCATGGACGGACTGTACGAAGCGAGGATACGCCCGCGGCAGGGCGGGCCGCCGGCGGTTGGGGAAAGGCGTCGGCGAACACCCCGGTGTCGCCGCTGACGGCAGGCGGCATGCTGGCCGGGATGGACGCTGCTCCGGCGCTGTTGCTGATCGCCCACGGCACGCGCAACCCGGTGGCCGCCGACGAGGCCGCCACCCTGTGCGCGGCCCTGCGGGCGCGCCTGGATGTCCCGGTGGGCATCGGCTGGGTCGAGTGGGACCTGATCGAGCCCGCTCCGGTCGTGGCCGCCCGGGCGCTGGCCGAGGAGGGGGCACAGGGACTGGTCACGCTGCCGCTGCTGGCGTTCGCTGCCGGGCACTCCAAAACCGACGTGCCCGCCGAAGTCGACCGGGTCGGGCGCGAAGTGGGCCAGCTGCCGCGCTGGCACGGGCGGGTGCTGGGCCAGCACCCGCGCCTGTTCGACTTAGCGCGCCGCCGCGTGGCTGAGGCGCGCGCCGCCGTCGGCCTGAACACCGTCGGCGCCGACGAGGCGCTGCTGGTCACCGGCCCGGGCACCTCCGACCCGGACGCAAACAGCGAGCTCGCCAAGGCCGCGCGGTTCCTGGCCGACACCACCGAGTTCCGCTGGGCCGAGATCGCCTTCGCGGGCGTGACGTGGCCCGCCGCCGACGAAGCGCTGACCCGCCTGCACCGCGCCGGCTCGCCGAGGATCACCCGGTTCTCGTGGTCGCTGCTGGCCGGCACCCTCGAGCAGCGCGTGGACGCGCGCGTCGAGCAGGTGATCGCCGACACGGGCGTCGAGGTGGTCGACGCCGGCCGGTTCGGTCCCGAGCCGGAGCTGGTCGACGCGGTCGTCGACCGCTACCACGAGGCGTGGCGCGGCGAGGCGGTCAGCAACTGCGAGCTGTGC
>CAYQMQ010000256.1:0-3510 GCA_964418395.1 uncultured Actinomycetota bacterium | reverse complement strand
CGCTGAGGTCCGCATCGGACAGCAGCTCCGCGACCACGTTGATCTGGTGGTCGGTCACGCCGAGCACCAGCAGGCGCTCGTCGACTTCGACGGTGACCAGGCTCGCGCTGCGCGTCAAGGCGGTGCGATTGCGCACCGTCGACGTGCCGCCGCTGCGGCGCGAGACGCGCTTGGCCGCCCATAAGGCTCCCAGCAGGATCGCCAGGGCGGGCAGCAGCCGCAACAGGGCATCCGCCGTGCTCATCGGCTGCGATCTTGGAGGTCGGGATGGCGCACCACGTCGACGAGGCGCACGCCGAGCTCTTCGTCGACCACCACGACCTCGCCGCGGCCGACGACGCTGCCGTTGACCAGCACGTCGACGGGGGTGCCCACGACGCGGTCGAGCTCGACCACGGAGCCGGGCTGCAGCGCGAGCAGCTCGCGCACCGTCATGCGCACCCGGCCGAGCTCGACGGTGACCTGCAACGGCACGTCAGCGAGCAGGTCCAAGCCCCCGCGGGGCTGACCGGGCGGCTCGGAGGCGGGCAGCTCGGGATACTCGGCTGAGGCGACCTCAACCGGGGGGGCGTCATCAGACACTGGCGTCTCCTGAGGGCGGGGTTGACGGGAACCGGAACGGTGGCCGGCGACGATCGGCACAGGTCTCTCTCACCAGCAGCGCCAGCCGGCGACGGCTCCGGCCGACGTGGCCGCACGCCACGACGTGGCCCTCGACCTCGGCGGTCACCTGGTCGTCGGGGTCGATGCCCAGACGCACCACGTCGCCCGGGGCCAGGGCGGCCAGCTGGCTGGTGGGAAGCCACGCGTCGCCGAGCCGCACGCGCATCTCCACCGACGTCTCGGCCAGGAGCGGGGCCAGCGGCGGCTCCTCGGCGGCGTCGTCGCCGCTCGGATTACGGTCGGTGCTCAGCTGGGCCAGGATCGGCTCGAGCGCGCTCACCGGGTAGCACAACGTCAACACGCCCTCGGTGTGGGCGCCTTGGGCGATCGTGATGCGGAACGTCAGCACCACGGCGAGATCGGAGGGGCCGGCGATCTGCACCAGCTGGGGGTTGTGCTCGATGCCCAGCAGGTTCGGGGTGACCTCGATGTAGGGTCGCAGCGCGCGTTGAAGCGCTTCCGTGACGCCCTCGAACACCTCGCGCAGCAGGTGGATCTCCAGCTCGGTGGGGCGCCGGCCCAGGTACGTGGCCCCGCCCCCGCCGACCATCCGGTCGACGATCGACAGCGCCAGCCCCACGTCGAGGTCGCTGACGACCGGCGCCGGCAGCGGCTCGCAGGCGATCACGCCGAGCACGCTGGGCGAGGGGGCAGAACGCACGTAGTCGTCGAACGTGACCTGTTCCAGGCCCATGACCTCGACTTGGACCAGGCCGCGCAGCGTGGCACCCAGCGAGCTGGCCACCGTCCGAGCGAACACCTCGTGGGCGATCTGCAACGAGCGGATCTGGTCACGGCCGAACCGGGACGCGCCTCGAAAGTCGTACGCCTGGTATCCGGCCGTGGCCGCACCGGCCTCGGCCGGGTCGTCGCGTGGTGTGGTGAGCTCAGCAGCGGTCACCGCACGGCTCCTGGGTGGGGGTCAACGTCGGACCCGCCCCCTGTCGGCAGGCGCCCCCACCGCTGAAGCGTGCCGGCCCGCTACTGCACCACCAATTCGGTGAGAAACGCCCGCACCACCACGGGCTCGCCGTCGGTGACGAAGATGTCGGCCGCGTCGCGGGCGAGCTCGTCGCGCAGCCGGCTCATGCCCGCCGGGCTCGACAGCTCGCTGGCGCTCATCCCGGCGACGCGCTCCAACGCCGCGTCTTTCATCAACGGCAGGCGCGGTTCGAGCTCCGCGGGGTCGGCGCCCTCGGAGAGGACCAAGCCCACGCCGATGCGCGCGTGCCCCGCGCCGGACAACCCGATGGTCATCGGTTCGAGGGTGAGGAGCTCGCCTTCTTCGGTCTCCTCGCTGGCGGCGTCCGCGTCCGGCACCAGCCACCAGGTGGCGGCGACAGCCGCCGCCCCCATCACCGCGACGGTGGCCACCACGATGAGCACGAGGCGTCGCGGGTTGGTCGACCACCGGCCAGGCGCGTGTGGCGGGGCGGCGTCGGGGCTGGCGGCCGGGTCGGCAGTGGCAGTGGCCTGGCTGTTCATCCGCGGTCCTCTCCGGAGCCGTCGTGGGCGGTGATCAGGATGTCGACGCGACGGTTGCGCTGGCGCCCCGCCTGCGTCTCGTTCGAGGCCCGGGGCCGGTGCTCGCCGTAGCCGGTGGCCGCCAGGCGGGCCGGAGCAAGCCCGTGGTCGTCGGTGAACATGCGCACCACCGCGATCGCCCGGTCTGCCGACAGGTTCCAGTTGTCGTAGCCGGTGCGGCTGATCGGGACCGTGTCGGCGTGGCCTTCGACGAGCACCTCGTTGCTGATCGGCCGGATCGGGCCGGCGACCGCGGCGAGGATCTGGCGCCCGGCCGGTGAGATGCGCGTCGAGCCGGTGTCGAACAGCACGCGGTCGGTGCCGATGGACACCACCAGCCCGCGGGGGTCGGCGTCGACCTCCGCGAGATGGTCGACCCCGGCCTCGTCGAGCGAGCTCTCGAGCTCGCGGCGAAGCTCGGAGAGGTCCTCGAGCGGCTCGGCGCGCTCCTCGCTGTCGTCGGTGCTCTCCTCGACTTGCTGCTGATCCTCGAACACCGACGGGACGCTGCGGTCCTCGAGGATCTGCTCGGAGGTGATGGTCTCGCCGCCCTCGAGCACATGCTCTTGCATGCCGGTGTTGCCGAACGTTGCCGACAGCCCCTCGAGCACGTCGCGGAACTTGGCGGCGTCGATCTCGCTCATGGTGAACAGCAGCACGAAGAACGCCAGCAGCAGCGTCACCAAGTCGGCGTAGGTGGTCAGCCACCGGTTGCCCTCGTCGCCGCCTGAGGCGTTGCCGGCCCGTCGCGCGCGCCTCCCACCGGCGCTCATGCCGCCGCCTCGACGGACGCGGACGCGGCGGGGGTCTGGGCCTTGACGACGGCCATCCGCTCCTCGTAGCCCAGACGGCGCTCGGGCGGCAGGAAGCCTTCGAGCCGCTCGACGAGCACCCGCGGGCTGGCGCCGGCCTGCACGGCGAGGATCCCCTCACAGCAGACCTCGCGGGCGCGGAGCTCGAGCTGGTGGAGCCGCTCGAGCTTGGTGGCGAACGGCACGAACAGCAGGTTGGCGAACAACACGCCGTAGAGGGTGGTCAGCAGCGCCAGCGCCATGCCCAAACCGAGCTGCGCGGGATCCTCCAGCGACTGCAGCATGTTGACCAAGCCGATGACCGTGCCGATCATCCCGATGGTCGGCGCGAAGCCAGCGAGGCTTTTGAAGAACTGCTGCGCGCTGCCGTGGCGCTCGGTGAGGGCGTCCAGGTTGATCTCGAGCCGTTCGCGGATCTGGGTGCCGTCGATGCCGTCGACCACCAGCTGCAGCCCATCGCGCACGAAGTCGTCCTCGATCCCGTCGAGCCGCTGTTCCAGGGCCAGCACAC
>CAYQMQ010000255.1:0-3531 GCA_964418395.1 uncultured Actinomycetota bacterium | reverse complement strand
CCGCAGAAGCAGGTCATCCAGCGGGGTCATCTCGAGTGACCTACCGCTTCGCTGCATGAGGTCATCGCGGGTGACCTGCCGCTTCGCTGCTTGAGCTCATGCCCCCGACGCTACTGCATCAGCAGGTTGAGCTCTGTCCACGTCCCGGTTTCGATGATCGGGCTGTGTTGCAGCACCCAGCCCTCGGCGACGCCGGCGGAGCCGTAGCCGAGCCGTTCGAGGTAGGCGGCGGTAGCCGGGGGCACGTGGTCGGACGCGGTCAACAGCAGCGGCGCGTCCTCTTGGGCGGCCAGCGGGGCCGAAGCGAGCGCGCGCTGCCAGGCCCTGTCGTTCCAGCCGGAGCCGATCACGAACGTGTCGCCGTCCTCGCCAGCGGTGCGATCCCACAGCTGCTCGGCGATGGCCACGGCGGTGCTCGCACGATCGCCGCCGCTGATGCGCCGCGGGTTCGGCACCTGCCTGGCAACGTCGGAGGACACCGCCTCCGTGCCGCCCAGCACCAGCGTCTCCTCGACGCGGTCCAGCGTGGCCTTCGGCGCCGCGGTGAGCGTGTGCGACGGGGTCAACAGCACCGGCACGCCCTCGCGAGCCCCCCAGCCCGAACCGGCCAGCGCATCGGCCCACGGGTTGATCCCATCCGGCGCGGACCGCGCCAGCATCGCCCGGTCGGCCCCCGAGCGGTCCAGCACCTCTTCGGCGATCAGCGCCGCGGTTTCGGTCCGCTCCCGGCCGGCCAGGCGTTCCACGTCCCAGCGGAGCTCGAGGTCGTCGACCACGTCCTGATCGATGGCGGCCTCCCCGCCGAGCACGTAGATGGTCTCGCCGTCGGGCAGCACGCGCACGAGCTCGGCGGCCACATCGCGGTCGAGGGCCTCAGACGGGGTGAGCATGAGCGGGGCGTTGGGACCGGCCAGCGGACCGCCGGCCATGGCGTCGGCGAACACGTCGGAGCGCGCGACCACGGCATGCGTGGCCGTGTCGTCGTCGGGGAAGGCGATCCGGGACAGCTTGATCGAGCCCTCGAGCGGGCCGTGGCCGCCGACGTGCTCAGCGACTTCGTCCATCACGCTGAGCTCACCGCTGGCCGGGCGACGTCCCGACGAGGTGAGCTCCCACTCGTAGGAGCCCGCCTCGTCGGCCGCCCAGGTCACCGAGGCCTCCTCGCCCCAGCCCTCCTCGTCATAGACCAGGCCTCCGTCGTCGTCGAAGATCGTCAGCTCCCACTCCCCCGCCGGCTTCAACCCGGCAGAGATGCGGGTCTCCTCGTCGACGCCGAGCTGTGTGGCCGACTCCGCCGGCGCCGTGAACATCGGAACTTGCCCGTCAGCGACCTCGCTGCGGATCGCGTCCATGCGGTTGCGCACGTACGCACCGGGGCAGGTGGTGGAGCCCACGTCGCCGTGGCCGATGATCGCCGGCATCGAGCGCCCATCGACGGTGGCGTCGGCTTCGGCGTCGATGTGGTGGACGTCGAACAGCCACTGCAGCAGCTCCACCGCGCTGCTCTCCGGCTCGCTGGCCAGCGCCGTGCCGCTCTCGTGGTGGGTGCCCATGAAGGCCACGCCGGTCGTGTCCGCGTTGACCCCGGCGGCGTGCGCCCCGACGACGGGCTCCTCGACCCCGCCGGCCCGGCCCTGATAGATCTGGCCGAAGCGGTCGATCAGGAAGTTGTAGCCGATATCGCTCCACCCGCGCGTTTGGGTGTGGTAGTGATAGATCCCGCGCACCACCGCCGGCGCCTCGCTGCGGGTGTAGCCGTTGCCGGTGACGGTGTGGTGTAACACGCCGGCTTCGACGCCGTCGCTGTAGCTGGGCGAGCCGGATCGCTTGGACTCGTCGGCGCCCCACTCCGATCGGCTGATCATCGGCGGCTGATCGACCACGGCGGCAGCCGGTTGCCCGCCGCCGGTGACCGCTTCGGCCACCGCCTGCACGACGTCGCTGAGCCGCTCACCCGCCCCCCGGTTCTGCCCGAGCGAGTCGATCAGCTGCACCCCGACGTCCTCGGGCTCGGCGCCGTCCACGCGCAGCTGCAGCTGGTCGGCTTCCCCGACCCACGCCGGCTCGCTGAAGGCCCGGTGGGACCCGGCGTCGGCCGCCTGGCGCGTCTCGTCCGCCGCTCGGTCCGGGCCCTCGTGCGGCTGGACGTAGACGGGATGCCAGGGTCCCCACGCGTCGTCGCCCGAGCGCGCGCGAAACGACACGCCGGCGCCCTCGGGCACCGCGAACGAGACCATGGAGTACGCGATCGGGGTCTCGATCGCCTTGCTGCGGACTCCGCCGAAGGCACCCACCGGCCAATCGTCGCCGTCGCCGTGGCCGTGGCCGTCGTCGTGGCCGTCGCCATCCTGGTGACCCTGAACTTCAGCACCCCCGGACCCCTCCTCGACGACCGGATCACCGGTCTCGTCGGTGGCCGTGGGCAGGCCGTCAATCTGCGCGTCGACGACCTCGGCGGGCACGTCGGCGTCGGTGAAGGCCGCCATGGGTGCGATCAGGCCGAGAACTGTGAACAACACCACGGCGGCAGCCGCAGTGAGCATCGCCCGCTGGCGCATAGTCGAACTCCGGGGAAGGTTGTAACGCGTGGCCGTGAAGGTGTGCCGCCCGCTTGCTGTGGCACCCCCGCACTGCGGCCACCCGCCTGGCTCTAGCTAACCGTGCCTGCTCTCCTGAGACGTCGCCCACACGGTGGATGGTACGGGTCAGTCGCGCGTGGGCCCGCGACGCTCGACCGAGCGGGGCTTACCCACGCTCACCGGAGTCGTCGGACAAGAACCGCTCCAGCCCCTTGATCGGCCCGACCTCGCGAATCCTTGAGAAAGCACGCGCCTCGATCCGTTTGACCTCGGGAATCGTCATGCCCAACTGCTCGGCAACGGCGCCGGGACGCTGTGGCGTGCCGTCCGCCAAGCCGGTGCGCAGCTCGATGACCTGACGCTCCACGTCAGGCAGCCGGCCGAGGACGCTGGCGAGCTTGCCGCGCAGGCGGCGTACCTCGTCGTCCTCGTCGTGGGATTCGCGCTTCGAACGGGACTCAGCCATGCCCGAAATGGTAGCGGCGCAGGCGCGGCCGCGGTCCCACAGCGATTCCGAGCCCGGACCACGAGCTTGCCAGCCGCCGCGGATGGCGGATGTGAGGCCGCTACCGCGTCGCTCTGTGAGCGGCTAGCTAGGCTGTGACGAGCATGCGCGCCGCCGAGCTCCAGCCGCAGGTCGATGCCGCCGACGATGCCAGCCTGCTGCGCGGCGTCGACCAGCTGTGCGAGCTGGAGGCATGGGACGAGCTGGTCGAGCTCGCCCACCGGTGCGACGACGCGGTGGAGTTCGGCCGGCAGGTGTGGGGGGTGCGCCAGCACATCGAGTATCGCCTGGCCCTCGAAGCGCCGCCGCCGTGGGCCGGTTCGGTGGTGCGGCCCGGCGCGGCCCGCTTCGCGCTGGGCCCGTTGACCGAGGTGGTCGCCGAACGCTTCGCCTGGCACGAGATCGCCGAGCACGTGGCCGACCCCGTGGCGGCGGCGATCGTGGCCA
>CAYQMQ010000254.1:0-3533 GCA_964418395.1 uncultured Actinomycetota bacterium | reverse complement strand
GTCGGCGCGCTGGTGTGGGAGGACGGCGGCGACGAGGACGAAGCGATCGCGGCGTTGCTCCACGACGCCGTGGAGGACACCGGCGGCCAGCCGGTGCTCGACGAGATCGAGGCGGCATACGGCTCACGGGTCGCTCACCTGGTCGCGGCGTGCACCGATGCCTGGGGCTCGCCCAAACCGCCGTGGCGCGAGCGCAAGGAGGCCCACCTCGCCGCCCTGCGCGCCGAACCCGACCTCGGCGCGCTGCGGGTGTTCGCCGCCGACAAGGTCCACAACGCCGGGGCGATCGTCGCCGACGCCGCCGAGATCGGCCCCGCGGTCTGGGACCGCTTCAACGCCGGCTACGCCGACACGCTGTGGTACTACCGCGCCGCCCACGCGCTGGTGGCCGAGCGGTTGCCGGCGTCGCGGCTGCCGAACCGCTTGCGTGGGCTGGTCGACGAGCTCGCGGCGACGGGACGGTAACGTCACCGCGACATGACCGACCGCGAGCTGATCCTGTTGGGCACCGCCTCGCAGGTGCCCACCAGGGAGCGCAACCATCACGCCACCGCGTTGCGCTTCGACGACGAGCTGCTCCTGTTCGACCCCGGCGAAGGCACCCAGCGCCAGCTGCTGCACGCCGGGTTGAGCGCCGCGAAGGTCACCCGGGTGCTGCTCACCCACTTCCACGGCGACCACTGCCTGGGCCTGCCGGGGGTGTTGCAGCGGATGGCCGTGGACCGGCCCGGCCACGCCGTCGACGTCGTGTTCCCCGCCTCCGGGCAGGAACATCTCGACACCCTGCGCCATCTGGCCGCCACCGGCGATGCCGTGGAGGTGCGCGAGCATCCCAGTAGGGCCGGAAACGTGCTGGCGTCCAGGCTGACGATCACCGCCGCATGGCTCGATCACCGCGTCGACACGCTGGGGTACCGGGTGGCCGAGCCCGACGGACGCCGGATCCTGCCCGACCGCCTCGAGGCCGTTGGCGTGAGCGGCACCGACATCGGTCGGCTGCAGCGCGACGAGTCGATCACGGTGGCCGGGCGCACGGTCACCCTCGACGACGTCAGCGTGCCCCGCCGGGGGCAGTCCGTGGCATTCGTGATGGACACCCGGTGGTGCGAGGGCGCCCTGGCGCTGGCCGACGGCGTCGACGTGCTGGTGTGCGAGGCCACGTTCCTGGAGCGACACGCCGACCTGGCTCCCCGCTACGGCCACCTCACCGCCGCCCAGGCAGCGCGCTTGGCGGTCGAAGCCGGCGCCCGCCGCCTGGTGCTCACCCACTTCTCCCAGCGCTATCCGGACCCCGGCGAGATCGCCGCCGAAGCCGGCGCGGTCTTCGACGACGTCGTCGTGGCCGCCGACCTCGATCGGGTCGCCCTGCCGCCGCGCCGGTGAGCCTCCGGCGCCCGGCGGGGCTTGTTCCTATTCCCGGGTGGCGGCGGCGAGCACCTCGGCGGTGGCGACCACCCGCTCGGAGAACGAGGCGGCGCTGGGATACGGCCCTTGCTGTTCCAGGGTCACATACCCCTGGTTGTACGCCTGCAGGGCGCGGCGTCGGTCGCCGTCGTAGCGGTCCAACAACCCGCCGATGTAGGCGGTGCCGATGGCGGCGTTGTCGGCCGGGTCGGTGAGGTCGACCGGCCCCTCGATCTCGTCGGTGTCGGCAACGACCGAGTCCGCGGTGCCCGGCATGACCTGCATCACGCCGACGGCGTTGGCGTGCGAGACGGTGTCGGGGTCCCAGCGTGACTCGTGCCAGGCCAGCGCCAGCACGAGCTCGGTGTCCACGTCGAAATCCGCGGCCGCCTGGGCCAGCGGCTCCAAGACGTCGGGCTCGTCCGCGAGCCGCTCGGCCAGCGCCTCGTCGTGCTCGGCGACGGCGGGCACGTCGATGTCGAGTGGGTCCCCGCCCTCAGGCTCGGTGTCCGCGGCACGGCTGATGCGCACCTCGGACGGGTCGCCGCCGTCGTCGACCCCCGCGAGCAGGAAAGCCCCGATCAGGGTGAGCACGATCGCACCGACGAGCCCGGCCTGGGGCTCCCGGGCGGTCCGCGGGATCTGCGGAATAGGTGGGCTCTGACTGCGGGCGGTGTCGGATGTCGCGGTTTTCTGTGACGGTGACATGGTCACCTCCCCCCATTACCGTGCCGCACATCGCCGGCGCGGAAACCTCAAACTTGTCCAACGGTTCGTGCCCCGGTGCCCGATCGGTCAGAATCGCGCCGCATCCGCCCACCGATGGAAGGGACCCGCGTGCCATCCACCGAGACCAAGACCGCGAGGGGCTGGCTGGCCCAGCAGGAGATCGACGAAGTGCGTGAGCGCGTGCCGATCGTCTACGTCGAGGCGGTGCCGGTCCGCATCGATCATCTCAGCCGGGTGGAGCGGGTCGGTCTGCTGCTGAACTCCCGTCCGGACGGGACGATCAGCCGGGCGGTGGTCTCCGGGCGCGTGCTGTGGGGCGAGACGCTGCGCGAGGCGTTGTGGCGCCACCTCGGCAAGGACTTGGGACCGGAGGCGGAGCCCCAGCTGCCCACCGAGCCCTCACCGTTCACCGTCGCGGAGTACTTCCCCGAGGACCGCCGCGGCACGGGCTTCTCGGACCCTCGTCAGCACGCGGTGGCGCTGGCCTACGTCGTGCCCGTGGAAGGCGAGTGCGAGCCGGCCCAGGACGCCCTCGATCTCGCCTGGCTGACGCCGGCGGAGGCGATCAGCGAGGGGGTCGCCGACGAGATGGCCGGGGGCCAGCACAAGCTCGTGCGCCTCGCGCTGGCCCACGTCGGCGCGTTGCCCTGAGCCGGCCGGCTCTTCCACAGCCGGGGGGTTGTCGGCGTAAGCGGCCTCCCGCGAGGCTCGCAGCGCTGAATCGCACATCGAGTTCAAGGAGTCAGCGATGCGCCTCGCGTTGGTGGCCTGCGCCAGCGCCCGGGATTCCGGGCCGGCCCCGGCTGAGCAGTTGTATTCCTCCGCGCTGTTCCAGGCCCGTCGGCGGCATGTGGTCCAGCGCTGTGACCGGTGGTTCGTGCTGACCCCTCGCTACGGGTTGGTCGCTCCCGATGCCCTGGTGGAAGCCGAGACCACGCGGCTGGCCGATGTGCCGGCCGCCGAGCGCGCCGCGTGGGCCGACGCGGTGTTGGCCGATCTCGACGAACGTGTCGGGCGGCTCGCCGGTTGCGTGGTCGAGATGCACGCCGGAGCCGCCTTCTGTGACAGCGGCCTGGTCGACGGGTTGGAGCGCCGCGGGGCGAGCGTCGCCCGCCCCGTGGCCGGCCTGGGCCAAGGGCGGCAGCTGGCCTGGTATCGCGAGCACGCCTCAGGCGACGCGGCCGGCCACCCCGCAGACGCGAGCGTCGCGCCGGTCGACGGCGGCTGACAACCGGCCCCGGGTGGGCGCGCACCAGCCCGGGCGCGGCGACAGTTTCGCCCGGGCACCTCGCGTCACCGTCCGCGTTTGCCGGAGGCTCGGCGCTCCACCGCCGCGCGGTTGTGTTCCTCGGCGCGGCTGGCGCGCCGGTGGAAGAACACCGCGAAGGGGCTGTACACCA
>CAYQMQ010000253.1:0-3535 GCA_964418395.1 uncultured Actinomycetota bacterium | reverse complement strand
TCAGCCGTGGCCACGCGGGTGATCGCCCGGACTTTGGAGAAGCTCAACTCGCCGCCAGCGAACGCCGCCGTCACCTGCGGCAACCCCGGCAACGCCCGCGCCACCCGCACCCGTTCGCGAGCCGCCTCCGGACTCAGCCCACACGCCCACCCCAACCAGTGCGCACACGACCGCGCGCCCGGCACACCCCAGCCGCCCCGCCGGTCGAACTCCGCCAACCGCAACAACCACCGACACTCCGCCGCCGCCAGATGGGCCGCCTCCCGACACAACTGCTCACCCAGCCGCGCCAACTCGTCGTGGTCCTGCTGGGCCTCCTGCACCACCGACAACGCCTCACCGCTAGTGGACTGTGCATCAAACACGATCCAACCCCTTCCACCCGTCCCGGGGAACCTCTGTTCCACAGCAGGATAGGACAAGGGTGTGACGGAACGAGACGTCGGAGACCGAAGCGGCTGGGGCTGGCCAGGGGCACTGAGCGGAAGACGGGGCCGGTGGCTTACGCCACCTCGGCCATGGCCTCCACTTCGACCGGCGAGCCCAGCGGCAACGCGGCGACGCCGACCGCCGACCGGGCGTGGCGGCCCGCTTCGCCGAGCACCTCGCCCAGCAGCTCGCTGGCGCCGTTGGCCACGAGGTGGTGCTCGGTGTAGTCGGCGGTGCTGGCGACGTAGACGGTGACCTTCACCAGGCGACGCACATGATGCAGCATCCCCGTGGCCGCCTTGATCTGGGCCAGCACGTTGATGGCGCACTGCCGCGCGCAGCGCTGGCCGGTCTCGAGGTCCACCGCGTCGCCGAGTCGGCCGGTCGCGACGAGCTCGCCCTCGGCCACGGCCACCTGGCCGGCGGTCATCAGCCAGTCACCGCTGCGCCTGGTGGGCACGTACGCGGCCGCGGGCGCCGGCGGTTCCGGCAAGGTGATGCCCAGCTCGGCAAGCCGGTCCTCGGGGGTGGTGACCATGGAGCGCTCAGCTCGCCTGGCGCTTGCCCATCAGGATCTGCTTGCGTTCGGCCTCCGAATGTCCGCCCCAGACCCCGTAGGGCTCCTCGACGGCGAGTGCCCACTCCAGGCAGGGCAGCCGGACGGGACACTCGGCGCAGATGGCTTTGGCCTTCGCCTCGCGCGCTTCCCGATCGGGCTTGTGCTCGAAGGTGGGCGGCGGAAAGAAGACGCTGGCGTCCATTTCACGGCAGAGGCCGTGCTCCTGCCATTCCGTGGACATCGCCTCGGACAGTCGCGGGAGGCTGACCATCGATGACTCGCTGCGGCTCGGCGTGCTGTCGTCTCGGCGGCCCGCATGGACGGCGTAGGCCGGACCCTGGCCCTGCCCCTCCGGTGGCCGGGCCACAGAGGCTAGCGGTGTCCACACGCGAAGGGAAGGGCGAACTTGACTGGCTCAGATCCGGTCCACCGGCGGCGTCGGGGGCGGCTCGGGACCGCCTCCCCCCTCGCCGGTGCCGCCGCCGGTGTCGCCGGTTTCGCCGCCACCATCCTCGTCGACCTCGGGGACCACCGGGTTGCCCTGATCGTCGCCGTGGCGCTGGGAGAAGGCGCTGCGGAACGAGCCCAGCAGCTCCACCGGGATCGGGAAGATCAGCGTGGAGTTCTGCTCGCCGGCCACCTCGACCATCGTCTGCAGCTGGCGCAGCTGGTAGGCGATCGGGTGGCGGGCGATGACCGAGGCGGCCTCCGACAGCTTGGCGGCCGCCTGGAACTCGCCCTCGGCGTTGATGATCTTGGCGCGCCGCTCGCGCTCGGCCACGGCCTGCCCGGCCATGGAGCGCTGGATCTCGTTGGGCAGCACCACGTCGCGGATCTCGACCAGCGTCACCTTGACCCCCCACGGCTCGGTGAGGTCGTCGACGACCTGCTGGATCTCGTTGTTGAGCCGTTCGCGCTCGCTGAGCAGCTCGTCGAGCTCGGCGGTGCCGCACACGCTGCGCAGGGTGGTCTGACACACCTGCGAGGTGGCGAACAGGTAGTTCTGCACCTCGACGACGGCTTTGACCGACTCGATGACCTTGAAGTAGACGACCGCGTCGACGCGGACGGTGACGTTGTCGCGGGTGATGACGTCCTGCTGGGGGACGTTGCTGGTCACGATCTGGACGTTGACCTTCTGCAGCTTGTCGATGATCGGGATGATCAAGCGCAGCCCGGGTTCCTTGACGTCAGCCAGCACCTTGCCGAGCCGGAACACGACCCCGCGCTCGTACTGCTTGATGATGTTGACCGCCGAGATCAGCAGCACGATCGCGATCAGGGCCAGCACCAGAAAGAACAGGCTGACGCCGTCGGACAGTGCTTCCATTGCGCCCTCCCTCCGATGGGCAGTGGGACGGCCGGCGCCCGCGGCGACGGCGCGGCGCCGACAGCCTACGACATGCATCGAACGCCGCGTCGGCGGTGGGCTTCATCGGCCCCGCCGCCGGCCCCAGCGCGCTCACGCGGGGGAAGCGGGCTCCCGCGCCGAGTCGGCCCGGTCGTCGGCCGGCTCCACCTCGAGGGTCAGGCGGTCGTCGAGCCCGACCACGCGCACCGGGGTGCCGGTCTTGACCTTGCCGGCCTCGTCCGGGGCCTTGGCCCGCCACAGGTGCCCGCCCACGAACACGTGCCCCTCGGGGTTGAGCATGGAGCGCACCACGGCGGTCTCGCCGATCAGCTCCTCGGCGTCCGCGCTGGCCTGCTGGCCCTGGGCGCGCAGCACCGTGGTGAGGATCCCGACGTAGTAGACCGCCACGAACGCGACCACCAGCACCAGCAGCCACCACGGGGGACGCAGCAGCGCCACGTCGGGGAACAGCAGCCACGACCCGCCAGCCATCGCGGCGAGACCCCCGAACGTGACCAGGCCCAGCCCACCGGCGGCGGTGTCCAGGCTCAACAAGGCGGCCCCCACCACCAGCAGCGCCACCGCCACCCAGCTGAACGGCAACAGCCACAGGCCCGCTCCGGCGGCGATCGCCAGGCCGATGCCGGCCACCCCGGCCACCCCGAACCCGGGCTGGAACCACTCGAAGGCCAGGCTGAGCAGCGCGGCGACGATCAGCAGGTAGACCAGCGACGGGTTCACCAGGCCGTGCAGGGCCTTCGACAGCAGCCCGGGGTTGTTGAAGCGGGTACGCGCCTCGCCGGCCTCCACCTCCAGCGTCCGGGTGGTCGCGCCGGTGGCGGGATCGCGGATCTCGACTTGCTGTCCGTCGATGGCGCGCAGCACGTCGGGCAGCGAGCCGGCGGCAACGTCGGCGACCGACCCGTCGGCGAGCTCGCCGGCGTCCGCCAGCGTGACGCGGTCGCGCTCGACCCCCTCGGGCAGCCGCACGTCGTCGGGCAGCTCGGTGATCGTCGGCGGCGCGGGAACGAGGGCGGCGTCGGCGCCGAGATCGGCGAGCCAGCCGGGCTCGCGGTCGACCGCCGCGCTGGCCTGCTCGTGCGGGGCGAGCCCGGGATCGGGGCCGCCGCGGGCGACCGCGCCGAGATCCGCCGGGGTTGCCGGCCCCAGGATCGTGACCGGCGACACGGCGCGCA
>CAYQMQ010000252.1:0-3585 GCA_964418395.1 uncultured Actinomycetota bacterium | reverse complement strand
AGTTCGGCCACGCGTGGCAGAAGTCCGCCCAGGTGCTCGAGCGGGTGGATCCCGACCGGCTGGTCAACACGACCTACGGGATCATGGCCGTCCGGGAGTACGTCGCCACTCGCGTGCTGGAGATCTGCGTCCACCATCAGGACGTGCGCGTCGCCTTGGACCGCCCGCCGGAGGCCACGCCGACCGCCGCCCAGCTCACCCAGGATGTGCTGGAGCGCCTCTTGCCGGGCGACCGGCCGCGCAACCTCGGCCGCACTCGCTTCATCCGCGCGGCTACCGGCCGCGGCGGCTACGACGACGAGCGCTTCCCGGTTCTGGTGTGACCGGTGGCCGAGGCCGCCCCTCGGTGGCGGCGCTCACGGGCGCAGCCCGACCTCGGCGTGGGCGGTGCCGCGCAGCTGCCAGGCCCGTTCGCTGCGCCACCGCCCCCCGCTGCGGCGCTCGAGGACGAGATCAGCGTCGGCCCGCTCGGTGTTGGTGCACGTCGACGGCGATCCGTCGGGGTCCTCGTAGCCCAACGACACGCAGCGGGCGGAGGGCTGGTGGACCCACACGCGCAGCCGCTGGTCGCCGATTCGCCCGCTGACCGACCAGGCCGGCAGGCCGAGGCGGCCACGGAACCGCGGCGCGGCGAGCAGCGGATCCGCGGGCCAGTCGCGGCCGTCAGCGCGCAGCTGCACGAACGTGGCGGGCGGCAGCAGCCCCAACCCGGGCTGGGCCGGCACCGCCGACACGATCTCGCAGACCTCGCCGCGCCCGAGGTCGGCGTGCAGCCACGCCCACTGCTTGGGGTGGCCGTGCCCGTAGATGTGGGCGAGGCCGCCGAAGGCGTCGTGCAGCCGCACGCGACGGGCATCGTCCCCGCGTCCGAGCTCCACCTCGCCGGCGATGACCGCCGTGGGTTGGGGCACCACCTGCGCGCCGGGCAACAGCTCACGGTCCCAGGCGTACCGCGGGAAGGTCAGCAGCGGCGCGGAGCCCCCGTGCCATTTCAGATCCCAGCGGATCGAGGCGGTGTGGCCGGACGAGCGATCGCGGGCCACGAGCACGTCGGCGGCGTCGAACCACGCCCGCTCGGGGTCGGCCGGTGGGCCGTCCACCTCCACGGGGCCGAACCGCTCACACGTCGGCTCGCCGTCGCGGGGAAAGTGGGCGAACCACCCTGTGGCGGTCGGGGCCGGCGGGGTGGACGCGTCGCTGGTGGGGGCGTGCGTTTCGGCGTGCAGCCAGAAACCGTCGCCGGTCGCGCGGTCGGTGAACGTCAGGTACCACGTCTCGACGCGCCCGGCGCGCCCGTCCCATCGGGGACGGCCCAGCGCGGCGACGTCGTCGTGGGGCCGGATCGATGACCCTTCGGCGAGCTCGGACATGCGACCTCCTCGGCTGACCCAGCGACACGGCAGGGAGCAGAACATGAGCGACCCCCGTGCGGGGGGAAACACGGGGGTCGCTCGGAGCCGTAACCGGGCGGGACGGTCAGGCCCTTCGGTATCAAACCGATGCCTTGTGTGCCGGCCTGTAGGGATCACCCCTCCCTAGCGCCTCGACAACCGCCATCGTACCGTGACAACGCGAGCGCGTCACGCGTTTCCGTGAACTCGGTGGACCCCGGCCCGGCCGTGGCGGGCCGAGTCCGGCTTCCGCCCGCGACGGCCGGCACGATCGACACGGTCGCCCCGTCCCGGACGGCGGTGGGAAGCCCCTGCTGGAAGCGGACGTCCTCGTCATCCACGAACACGTTGACGAACCGGCGCAGCTCGCCGGACTCGTCCACGAGGCGCTCGCGGGTGCCGGGGTGGCGCCGCTCCAGGTCGTCGATCACCTCCTGCACGGTCGACCCCTCGACCGTCACGGCGGCCTGGTTGTCGGTGAGGTGGCGCAGCGGGGTGGGGACACGAACGGTGACGCTCACGGTTGACTCCCTGTGTTGATCCGACGTCGGGTGCGGCGGGCGGCGCCCGCGTGTTGGGTGCGGCGGGCGCTGCCCGCGCGTGGGTTCAGCCGAGCGCGGCGACGAGGTCGTCCAGGCTCGGCCCGATGGTCATGTCGGGCTGGGTGACGGACTCGAGCGCGTCGAGCGTCTTCAGCCCCTGCCCGGAGATGATCGCGACGGTCTCCTCGTCGGGATCGATCTGCCCGGCGGCCACGGCCCGCTGCAGGCAGGCGACCGTGACGCCGCCGGCGGTCTCGGCGAAGATGCCCTCGGTGCGGGCCAGCAGGCCCATGGCCGCGATGATCTCGTCATCCGAGCACGTCTGCATCCAGCCGTTGGTGCGGCCCACCGCGTCCAGCGCGTAATAGCCGTCGGCGGGGGTGCCGATCGCCAGCGACTTGGCGATCGTGTCCGGCTTGACGGGCTGGATGCGGCCGGTGCCGTCGGCGAAGGCGGTGGCGATCGGCGCGCAGCCGGCCGCTTGCGCGCCGCTGACCACCCACGGCTCCTCGGCCACGAGGCCCACCTTGATGAGCTCGTCGAAGGCCTTGTCGATCTTGACCAGCATCGAGCCGGACGCCATCGGGGCCACGACGTGGTCGGGGAGGCGCCAGCCGAGCTGCTCGGCGATCTCGAAGCCCAGGGTCTTGGACCCTTCGGCGTAGTACGGGCGGACGTTGACGTTCACGAACGCCCAGCCGAACTCGCCGGCCGCTTCGGCGCCGAGCCGGTTGACCTCGTCGTAGGTGCCCTCGATGGCCACGACGGTGGGCCCGTAGATCGCCGAGGTGGCGATCTTGGCCTGCTCCAGGTCGGCGGGGACGAACACGTAGGCGCCCATGCCGCTGACCGCCGCGTGGGCCGCCACCGAGTTGGCGAGGTTGCCGGTGGACACGCAGGCGGCCACGTCGAAGCCCAGCTGGCGCGCGACCGTCAGCGCCACGGTCACCACCCGGTCTTTGAACGACCACGTGGGGTTGACCGTGTCGTTTTTGATCCACAGCCGGCGCAGCCCGAGGGCGGCGGCGAGCCGTGGAGCCGGCGTCAGGGGCGTGAAGCCCGCTCCGAGGTCGACGCGCGCCCCCTCGCCCCCGGCAAGCTCGGGCAGCAACGGCGCGTAGCGCCACACCGACAGCGGCCCGGCGGCGACCGTGTCCCGGCTCATCTCGTCGGCGATGCCGCCGTAGTCGTAGACGACCTCGAGCGGGCCGAAGCAGAACCCGCACACGTGAGTTGCCGTCGCATCCGACTCGAACCCGCACTCACGACAGCGCAGGCCCTTCACGAAGCTGACCATTGCCCTGGCTCCTTCCAGCGCGACCCGTCCGGGCTCCGCCCGCACAGCCCGGCTCGTCTGGAAGGCCGCCATCTGTCCCCCCAGATCGGGGCCGGAGTTCGCACCTGTCGATCGTCGGTGAAGTCGGGCGACGGCGGTGGTTGCGGAGGTGTCGACGGGCCGGATCCCTCGACCTCTCTCGATGGCTGTCTGCAACCTTCGCAGCGCCGCGCGGCGATCGCAACCTGATCGTCGGCGGCCCCTTGAGGTCATGGACGACCTCGAAGCCCCGGACCTGCCCCATAGTGCCGAGCCTGCGGATAGCCTCGGGATCGCGCCGGGATAGCTCAGCAGGCAGAGCAGCCGCCTTGTAAGC
>CAYQMQ010000251.1:0-3588 GCA_964418395.1 uncultured Actinomycetota bacterium | reverse complement strand
ACCACGCTGCTGGTCGCCCCCCTGCTGGCCGCCGCCGGGGCCACGATGGTCAAGCTCGCCGGCCGCGGGCTGGGTCACACCGGCGGGACCATCGACAAGCTCGAGGCCGTGCCCGGCCTGCGAGCCGAGCTCGCCCCGGATGAGCTGCTGGAGATCGCCGCCGACGTCGGCTGCGTGGTCGCGGCGCAATCGCCCCGGCTCGTACCGGCCGACGCCGCCCTGTACGCCCTGCGCGACACCACCGCCACGGTGCCCTCCCCGGCGCTGATCGCCTCCAGCGTGATGAGCAAGAAGCTCGCCGCCGGCGCCCCGACGATCGTGCTGGACATCAAGGCCGGCGACGGCGCGTTCATGGCCGACGTCGACGCGGCCGTCGACCTCGCCGAATGGTGTGTGGCCCTGGGTACCGGGGCGGGCCGTGTCACACGGGCGCTGGTCACCGACATGAGCCAGCCGCTGGGCCGCGGGGTCGGCAACGCGTTGGAGGTCGCCGAGTGCGCCCGGCTGCTGACCGAGGCACCCGATCTGACCGGCCACCCGCCGCGGCTGGTCACCGTCGCCGTGGAGCTCGCCAGCCAGCTGCTGGCCGGTGCCCGGGCCGGCGGTCCCGCCGAGGCCGACGCCGTGGACGCCGCCCGCCACGAGCTCGGGCAGCGGTGGGCCCGCGGCGAGGCCGCCGACCGGCTGCGGGCCATGATCGCCGCTCAGGGCGGCGACCCGCGGGCGGTCGACGACCCGGACAGGGTGTTGCCCGCCGCCCCGACCCGCCAGGTGGTCACCGCCGGCCGGGGCGGGGCGGTCGAACGGGTCGGCGCGCGCGCCGTGGGGGAGTGCGTCGCCCGGCTCGGGGCCGGGCGGGCCCGCAAGGGCGATGTGGTCGACCCCGCGGTGGGCGTGTGGCTGCACGCCGAGGTCGGTGACGTCGTCGAGGCCGGTCAGGCGTTGGCCACCGTCCACGCCCGGGATCCCCGCGCCGCCGAGCGGGCTGTGGCCGAGCTCGAGGCCGCGATCGAGCTCGGGGACCAGGCGGCGCCGCCGCCGCTGATCCACGCGGTGATCGGCAACAGCCGTTGACCCGGCGCGGCGGTGTCGCGCCGCACGACCTTTAGACTCCCCCGCTGATGCCCGCTTCCGGCTACACCGTGTCGATCGAGAGCTTCGAAGGCCCGTTTGACCTGTTGTTGCAGCTCATCGCGCGCCGCAAGCTCGACGTGTGGGACGTGCCCCTGGCCCAGATCACCGACGACTACCTCGCGGTGCTGCGGAGGTGGACCGAGCTCGACCTCGAGGTGACCACCGAGTTCCTCGTCATCGCCGCCACGCTCATGGAGCTGAAGGCCGCGCGGCTGCTGCCCGACGAGGACGATCCCGAGGCCGACGAGTCCGCGGTCGAGGCGCGCGACCTGCTGTACGCGCGGCTGCTGGACTACCGCACGTTCAAACACGCCGCCGGCTGGCTGAACGAGCGGCTGGCCGACCACGCCGCCTACGTTCCCCGCGCCGTCGGTCCGGAGCCGGCGTTCCGCGACCTGCGCCCGCCGGTGAGCATCGGCGTCGGCCCGCAGCGGCTGGCCGACATCGCCGCCAAGGCCCTGACCGAGCGCGAGGACGAGTCCGTCGACACCTCCTATCTGCAGCCGGTGCGGCTGACGGTGCGCGAAGCGGCCGGCATGGTGGTCGACGAGCTCGCCCGCGCCGGCGGTCAGGCCACCTTCGCCGAGCTCACCGCTGGTTGTCGTCACCAGGTCGAGGTGATCGTCCACTTCCTGTCGCTGCTGGAGCTGTACAAGCTCGAGCTCGTCGACCTGCTGCAACCCACGGCGTTCGGCACGCTGCGCGTCCGCTGGGAGCTCGACGTGCCGCCGTCGCGGTCGGCGCTGGCGGCCGCGGAGCTGGCCGAGCAGGCCACCGGCGCCTGGACCGCCGACGCGCCGCCGGACGAGGGCGCCCCACCCGCGGACGCGGAGGAGGGCGCCGCTCACTCGCCCGACCTGCCCGACGCGGCCGCGGAACCCGGTGACCCGCCCCCCGGCGAAGCCGGCGGCCCCGCCGCGGAGGAGGACATCGACGGCGACGCCGAACACGACCCCGACATCGACGTAGCCCTGCCGGATCTCAGCGGCCTGTGGCCGGACGACGGCGGCGGGACGGAGGGGCGCGCGTGACTGAGACCGATCACACCTCCCCGTCGGGCGGCGACCAGTTGCGCTCGATGCGCCTGGACCCCGAGCTGCGGCGCGCCCTCGAGGCGATCCTGTTGGTGGTCGAGGAGCCGGTGGGCGCGGGGACGCTCGCCGAGGTCCTCGAGGTGCCCGTCGAGGAGGTGACCGAGGCGCTGCGCGCGCTGCGCGCTGACTACGTCGATCAGCAGCGCGGGTTCGTGCTCCGCGAGGCCGGCGGGGGCTGGCGGTTGTACACCGACCCCGGAGCCGCCCCCTACGTGGAGCGGTTCGTCCAGCACGGCCGGGCCGCCAAGCTGAGCCAGGCGGCCCTGGAGACCCTGGCCATCATCGCCTACAAACAGCCGGTCACCCGTGGCCAGGTCGGCGAGATCCGCGGGGTCGACGCCGACGGGGCGGTGCGGTCGTTGTTGCAGCGCGGCCTGGTCGAGGAGGTCGGCCGCGACCCGTCGCCGGGCCAGCCGCTACTGTATGGGACCACGGGGGCGTTCCTGGAGCAGTTGGGCCTGCGCGGTCTCGACGAGCTGCCCCCCCTGCCCGACTTCGACCCTGGCGGTGAGGCCCCGCCCGAGCCCGGCCCGGGCGGGTACAAAGCCGCCCGTCGCGAGCTCGGCGTGCTCGCCGACGCGCCGGGACGCGACGACGCACCCGAGCGCGACGAGCCCGAGCGCCACGACGGAGCCGATGACGCGCCGCCCGACCTGACCCTCCCCGCGAGCGACGACGCCGACCATGGCCCCCAGCCGCCAAGCCCCTGACCCGTCCGCACCCGCGACGTCAGCCGCCGACAACGAGATCCGCGGCCCGCAGCGGGTGCAGAAGGTGCTGGCCGCCGCCGGGGTCGGCAGCCGCCGCGCCTGCGAGGAGCTGATCGCCCAAGGCCGCGTCACCGTCGACGGCTCGGTCGTCACGCTCGGGGACAAGGCCGACCCGCGCGAGGCGGTCATCGCCGTCGACGGCGAGCGGGTGCCCACCCACCCCGGCCTCGCCTACTGGCTGTTGAACAAGCCGCGGGACGTGGTGACCACCGCCGACGACCCGGAGGGCCGGCCGACGGTCCTCGAGCTGGTGCCCGCCGAGCCGCGGGTGTATCCCGTCGGGCGGCTCGACCGGGACACCGAGGGGCTGCTGTTGCTCACCAACGACGGTGATCTCGCCCACCGGCTGAGCCACCCCTCGTTCGGCGTGGAAAAGGCCTACCTCGCGCGGGTCCGGGGGGTGCCGTCCAAGAAGCGGCTGCGCCAGCTCACCCGGGGCATCGAGCTCGACGACGGTCTCGCTCGCGCCACGGCCGCCCGGTTGATGGCGACCTCCAACGAGGAGGCCCTGGTCGAGGTGACCGTGGTCGAGGGCCGCAAGCGCGAGATCCGCCGGATGCTGGGCGCGGTCGGGCTGCGGGTGCAGCGCC
>CAYQMQ010000250.1:0-3604 GCA_964418395.1 uncultured Actinomycetota bacterium | reverse complement strand
CGCGCAGCCGGTCGATGCGGTCCACCACGACGATGACGTCGGCGACCTCCGAGCTGGCGGTCGCGCCGCGCGCGCCCATCGCCACGCCGATGTCGGCCCGGGCGAGCGCGGGCGCGTCGTTGACGCCGTCGCCCACCATCAGCACGCGGCCGCGGGCGCGGCGGCCTCCCCGGCGGCGCCGCCGGCCGACCCACCCGCCGTCGGCTTTGGCCCCGTCGTCGCGAGCCACCAGGGCATCGACCGCGGCGACCTTGTCCTCGGGACCGCGTTCGGCCAGCACCTTGTCGATGCCGACCGCCTCGCCCACCAGCTCGGCGATGTCGGAGTTGTCGCCGGTGACCATGGCGAGGCGGCGCACGCCGACGCCGCGGAGGCTGCGCACGGTGCGGGCGGCCTCGGGCCGCAGCGGGTCGTCGAGCAGCAGCGCGCCCAACAGCTGGCCCTCGCGGGCGACGAACACCGAGGAGGTGCCCTCCACGGCGGTGCGGCGCCTGACCGCCCGCGCTTCCGGCGGCAGCGGCCCCTGCGCGGCCCACTGGCCGCGGCCGACGCGCACCGACGCGCCGTCGACGCGTCCGGCGAGGCCGTTGCCGGGGTCGGTGGTGACGTCCTCGGGGAACGAGGGGGTCAACCCCCGGCTGCGGGCCGCCTCGACCACCGAGGGGGCGAACACGTGCGCCGACACCTGATCCAGGGAGGCCGCCAGCCTCAGCGTCTCGTCCGGGTCGGACGAGCCGAAGGTGATCACGTCCACCAGCCGGGCGCGGCCGGCGGTCAGCGTGCCGGTCTTGTCCAACAGGACGGTGTCGACGTCGGCGAGCGTCTCCAGGGCCCCGCCGCCCTTGACGAGCACGCCGCGGCTGGCCAGCCGCGACACGCCCGAGGTGATCGCGATCGGGGCGGCCAGGATCATCGGGCACGGGGTGGCGACCACGATCACGGCCAGCCCGCGCACCGGGTCGCCGGACACGATCCAGGCGCCCACGGCGATGATGATCGCCAGCGGGGTGAACCAGCCGGCGGCGCGGTCGGCGAGGCGCTCGAAGGGGGGCTTGTCGGTCTGGGCGGCTTCGACCAGGCGGATCAGCCCGGTGTAGGTGGACTCCGCGGCGGTGGCGGTGGCGCGCATCTGGACCGGCTCGCCGGCGTTGATCGCCCCGGAGGCCAGGCGCTCGCCGGTGCCGCGCTCCACCGGCCGTGACTCGCCGGTCAGCGTGCGCTCGTCCAGCACAGCCACGCCCTCGGCGACGAGCCCGTCGACCGGCACCACCTCGCCGGCGCGCACCAACAGCCGGTCGCCGGGGGCCACCTCGTCGACGTCGATCTCCACGATGCGGTCGCCCTCCAGGCGGTGGGCGGCCCGCGGCGCGCCGGCCACCAGCGCGCTCAGCTCGCGGCGGGCGCGCGAGGCGGCGTAGGACTCCAGCGCCTCGCCGCCGACCCACATCACGGCGATCACCGCGCCGGCCAGCAGCTCGCCGAGGGCCAGCGCGCCGCCCATCGCCAGCAGCGCCAGGGCGTCCACCCCCGGCTCGCGGCGCACGACGGCCTTGAGCGTCTCCTTCGCCAGCGGGATGCCGGCGCCCACGATCGCCGCGCCCCACACGAGCGCGGCCGCCAGCTCGAAGCCGGCGAGGTCGAGGGCGAGCCCGCCGAGCAGCGCCGCGACCACCGCGGTGATCGGCCCCCACACGCGGCCGAGCTCGGCGAGGCTCATGCGGCGTTCGCCGGAGCTCGCGGGCGCAGCCCGGTCGGATTCGACCTTCTCGGTGTCCGTCATCAGGTCTCCGCGGGGGCGGCCGCAAACCGGCGGCCGCCTGCCGCCCCTTCAGCGTAGTGGGCGGCGGGGGTCGCCTCACTCGCGGGGGACCGGCCGCCTGTGGAGCGCAGAGCGAGCCCGGCGGCCCAGCTCGGCGCGCACCGTGTCGCGGACCGCCCAGTCAGCGGGGTCGGCGGTCTTTTGCCGCGACCACCGCCGGTAGCAGGCGACGTCGGCGTCCACCCACACGCCGGGGCGGTCGGCGTCCACCGCCAGCAGCAGCGCCGCGTCGTCGCTGCGGGGCAGATCGGGCCACTCGCCGGCGGCGGCGACCGCCGCGCGGCGGTAGGCGGCGAACGCGCTGGGAAACGGCCAGTCGCCGGTGTCGGCGAACCAGCGGGCGATCGTGCCGGGGGGTTGGCGCCCGGCGGCGAGCACGTCCGGCTTGCGCCACGTGTGCACCCCGTCGGGTTGCAGCCAGATGCAGCGCCCGCATGCCCAGCCGGCGTCCGGATGGGCGGCCAGCGCCTCCAGCAGGCGGGCCAGCCCGCCGGCGACGAACCGGTCGTCATGGTCCATGCCGACGACGACCTCCCCGCGGCTGCGGGCGAACGCCGCCCGCCGGGTGGCGGGGGCGCCGCGTTGCGTGCCGTTGGCGGCATAGCGCACGCGGCGGTCGCCGGCGGCCAGCCCGGCTACATGCCCGGCCAGCCGCGGCTCGTCGCCATCCTCCTGCACCACCCATTCCCACGTCCAGCCGGGGGGCAGCTGCTGAGCGCGCACCGACGCCGCGGCGTCGTCGAGGAAATCGGCGTTGCAAGCCCCGGTGGGCGTGAGGACGCTGACCAGCCGGTCCGCCGGCCGGTCTGCTACTCGGGCGGGGCGAGCTGGAGCCACTCGTAGAACGCCTCCTGGTCCCCGTCGAAGGCGTAACGCGCCTCGGTCACCGTGTCGAACTGCGTCACCGTGGCATCCAGCTGGCCCAACAGCAGCGCCGAGCCGCACGACGTCGACGCGTTCGGGATCACCTCGGAGAAGTCGGCGAAGTCCACGTGCGCCGTACCGTCTTCCAGGCGCACGCTGTGCAACATCCCCTCCGTCTCCGCCGAGAACCACCCCCCGTAGCCCGCGTCGGCTTCCTGCTCGGTCGGTCCGGCCAGCAGCGCCTCGAGCGCGCCGCGCAGGGGCGCATCCGCCGGCACCTCGCGGTCGAGGGGGAACACGTCCTCGCACGGGTCGCCGCGGTCGGCATGGCCCACATACACCTTGACCACCTCGGTGGGCGCGGCGTCGTCCGCTTCGGCCGACTCCGGGGTGGCGGACGGGTTCGCGCTCAGCCCACACCCGCCCGAGCCGGCCACCAGCACGAGCGCGGCCAGGGTCGAGCTCAGCCGGCCCTCGCGGGAAGGCATCGCGCCTGCTCCGTTCGCGTCGGGGCGGGCATCCCGCCCGCCGGTGAGTTCAGGATCCCCTATCCGGCGCGCGCGGGCAAGAGCTCGCAGGGCAGGCGGGCGCGGGCAAGGGCTCGCAGGGCAGGCGCGCGCGGGCAAGGGCGCGCGGGCGGGACCCGACGGGCGGCTCAGACGGGGCCGGTGTCGGCGGCGCGGGCTCGCAACGCCCGCTGTGTGTGATCGCGCTCTTCGCTGACCACCCGGCGGGCCGGACTGGGCACGTCGTCGTCGGCGAGCACGGTGTCGGCGACGGCCACCACGCGGTCGGTGATCACGGTGGACGGATACAGCCCGCGGGTCAGCCCGAGCGACTCCTCTTGGACGCGCCCGTCCCAGACGGTGGCCAGCACCTCGGGGTAGCGCTCGGCGAACTGGGCGAGCACCTCGTCCTGGC
>CAYQMQ010000249.1:0-3615 GCA_964418395.1 uncultured Actinomycetota bacterium | reverse complement strand
GGCCGGTAGGGGCCGGGGCGCTCGCCACACAAACGGGGGGTGGGCAGGATTTTGTCCGGGTTCGCCAATCCGCGGGGGTCGATGGCGCGGCGCACGCGGGCCATGACGTCGAGGTCGGCTTCGGAGAACATCTTTGGCATCGAGCAGGCTTTGTCGGCGCCGACGCCGTGCTCGCCGGTCAGCGACCCGCCCAGCTCCACGCACAGCTCGGCGATCCGAGTGGCCAGCTTCTCGGCGCGCTCGGCCTCGCCCTCCATGCGGTCGTCGTACAGCACCAGCGGGTGCAGGTTGCCGTCGCCGGCGTGGAACACGTTGGCCACCCGCAGGCCGGCCTCGGCGGCCATGTCGGCGATGGTGGCCAAACACTCGCCTAGCTTGGTGCGCGGGATCACGCCGTCTTGGACGAAGTACTGCCGTGACAAACGGCCCATCGCCGCGAACGCCGCCTTGCGGCCCCGCCACACACGCGCGCGCTCGCTCGGGTCGTTGGCATAGCGGATGTGGGAGGCGCCGACCTCGCGGCACAGCTGCTCGACGCGGGCGATGTCGGCGTCGCACTGGGCGGCGGGGCCGTCGACCTCCACGATGAGCGCCGCGCCGGCGTCGGTGTAAAAGCCGGCGGCGGCATCGGCCTCGCACGCCTGGATGGCGAGGTTGTCCATCATCTCCACCGCGGCGGGGATGACGCCGGCGCCGATGATCGCCGACACCGCGTGGCCGCCCTCGGTGGGGCTGGCGAAGTCGGCCACGAGCGTGCGGGTGGTCTCGGGGCGGGCGAGCAGCCGCAGCCACACCTTGGTGACCACCGCCAGCGTCCCCTCCGAGCCGATCACCAGCCCGCGCAGGTCGTAGCCGGGCGGGTCGGCGCCGCCGTCGCCGAGCCACACCACCTCGCCGTCGGGGGTGACCACCTCGAGGCCGAGCACGTGGTTGGTGGTGAACCCGTACTTGAGGCAGTGGGCGCCGCCGGAGTTCTCGGCGACGTTGCCGCCGATCGAGCACACGATCTGGCTGGAGGGGTCTGGGGCGTAGTACAGCCCGTGGGGACCGACCGCCGCCGAGACCTCGGCGTTGGTCACGCCCGGCTCGACCAGGATGCGCCGGTTGGCCGGATCGACCGACAGGATGCGGCGCAGCCGTGACAGGCCGATCAGCACGCCGTCGGGGTGGGGCAGCGCGCCGGCGCTCAGCCCCGTGCCGGCGCCGCGGGCCACGAACGGGGTGTCGTGGCGGGCGCAGGCGGCCACCACGGCGGCGACTTGGGTTGCGTCGGTGGGCAGCACCACCGCGCCGGGCTCGCAGCGGTAGCCGGTCAGCCCATCGCACTCGTAGGTGGCGCGTTGCTCGGGCGCGGTGATCAGCCCGCGCTCGTCCACGATCGTGGCGAGCTCGTCGACCAGCGCCGTGGGCACCATGGTCGCCCTCCTCGGGGCACGTGGGTGCGAAGGTGTCAGCCCCGAATCGTAGCCCAGCACGTCGCGGGGCTCGGCGCGGCTCAGCCCGCCGGCCACACCGCGGCGATCGCCGCGTGGGGGACCAGCCGCCGGGCGCCGTCCCGGCAGTCGACGACCACGTGGTCGACCGCCACCGCCACGATCACCCCGAGCACCTCCGCCCCGTCGCCGGCCACCAGGCACACCGGCGCGCCGGCCGCCTCGTGCTCGGCCAGGCGCGCGGCGAAGCGCTTCGCCCCACCGGCCGGTGAGCGTCCCCCGGAGCGCACCCGCTCCACCACCTGCCACACCGCCGGCCCGTCCAGGCGCACGTCGACGGTCCCGGCGGGGGTGGCCACGCACGCGAGGTCGTCGCCCACATGGACCACCTCCCCGGGGGCCGCGCGCCCGCCGACGTGAACCGCCACCCGATCGCCGCGCGCGAGCAGCTCGCGTGCGGCGTCGGCCATCGTGCGCCGCCGCAGCCAGTCCGTGGCTGCCAGCTGCTCCCATTCGGCGGCCTCCGCGCGCAGCTCGGCGCGAAACGCCGCTCCCGCCGACTCGAGCTCCGGATCTCCGGCTCCCGGCAGCCCTCCCTGGGCTCGCGGCAGCCCTCGTTCGGCTCCCGGCAGCCCTCGCTCGGCTCCCGAGGGCCCGTCGCCGGCCCCGTCTGGTCCGGCCGGGCCGGGCTCGTCCGCGTCCGCGTCGTCGCCTCCCATCGCTGCCGAGCATGCCGGCTCGGGGCCCGGGCGTCGACTCCCCCTCGTACTCCTACCATCGACGCCGATGCGCCGATTGCCTGCTTGCCACCCCGCCGCCGGCGGGAGGAGCTGACCGCGTGGGCTCGTCGCAGCTGCGCGAGGTGTTGCGGGCCCGGTATCCGTGGCTGGACGAGAGCGACGTGGGCCCACGCTCGGTGGAGGCTGGCGAGTGTGATCGCTGCCAGGCCGAGGCGCGCATGGTCGAGCCGTGCGGGCCGCTGCCGGACCTGGTGGTGCCCGCCACCCGCGACTGGGCGTTGGGGCGGCGCTGTGTGGCCGAGCTCGGCGACGACGCGTGGTGCGACGGCCATCTCGCCGAGGGCGCGGCGGTTCGGCGGTGGCTGGCGCGGCTGCCGGGCGAGGCCGACGACGTCGCCCGGCTGTGGTGGGTGGCCACCGGCGAGGTCCGCCTGGACCCGGAGCTGGTGCACCGCCTGGTGGTGCGCCTCGGGCTGCCTGAGACCGCCGGGTGAGCCACCGCCCGCACCGCGTGTCATCCTTTTGGCCCATGTTCAAGAAATTCGACACGCGGACAGGCCGCGACCGGCAGGGCTACGCTCGCGGGCCATGCCCGAGCCGTTGACCGTCTGCGTGTTCTGCGCCTCCAACGAGGGGGCGCCCGAACGCGACCGCAAGATCGCCCGCGAGCTCGGTGCCGCCGTCGCCGAGCGCGGCTGGCGGCTGGTGTATGGCGGCGGCGACATCGGGCTGATGGGTGAGGTCGCCCACGCGGTGATGGGCGCCGGCGGCCACGTGACCGGGGTGATCCCGCGCAAGCTGGTCGGGCGCGAGCTGGCGCTGCGCGAGGTCGACGAGCTGGTGGTCACCGAGTCGATGCGCGAGCGCCAGCGGATCATGGACGAGCGCAGCGATGCGTTCGTGGTGCTGCCCGGCGGACTCGGGACTCTGGCCGAACTGTTGGAGATCATCACGCTGCGCCAGCTGGGTTATCACGACCGCCCGGTGGTGCTGGTCGACCCCGAGGGCTTTTGGCAGCCGCTGCGCGACCAGCTCAACGCCGGCATTGAGCGCGGGATCGTCGCGCCCGCGTGCCATGATCTGGCGGTTACGGTCGCCACCGTCGACGACGCGCTGGCGCTGCTGGGGCGGAGCGCCTGAGCCCCCGTGGGCCCCGGGTTGTCCCCATGATCGGCGGACCCGCCCTACCGCGCTGTCCCACCCTGGGAGTACCGTGTCCAACGTCCGAACGAGGCCCGCGCCCCACCGACGGGGCGCCACGCGCGGAGAGCTCGCGATTGCAGCGTGGCCGCGTCCGCGGTTGGAGCACGGTGGTGGCGATGCTAGAGTCGGAGGATCGCGCACCGTCCTGCCTTCGTCGGCGGCATTGCCTGCCGCGAGGGCCACACCGACCACAGGATGGGTTGATGGCTACGCGGACGTATGAGCTCATGGTGATCTCG
>CAYQMQ010000248.1:0-3615 GCA_964418395.1 uncultured Actinomycetota bacterium | reverse complement strand
TGGCGGCTGCGTGGATCCAACCACGCAGCGCCGGCTTGGCCACGGCCTGGGTCACGACACGCCTCCTCTGCGCCCCAGCACGACGCCTCCTCTGCGGCCCCTCGAGGGTCGCGGGTGCCCGCGTCCGGGCCACCACGATGACCCCTCCCGCCGTGCCCCGCAAGTTCGGGGCACCCCGGGGTTTGGCGGTCTTCGCCGCGTCTGCTGTGATACGCCCCGACGAGGAGCCGAATCCGCATGTGGCCACTGATCGCGCCCCACCCCGAGTCGCCCCGCGCGGGTGAGGCCGCGGCATCGCCGCGGCCGGCGAGCCCGGCGGCCCGCGGCGGTCACCGTGAGCCCGGCACGGCTGGGGCATGAGCGGCCGGGTGGCGGTGCTGGCCTCGGGTTCGGGCTCGAATCTGCAGGCGCTGCTGGAGCACGGTGACCCTGTCGAGGTCGTGCGCGTCGTCGTCGATCACCCCCGAGCGGGCGCGCTCGAGCGCGCCGCGGCAGCCGGGGTCCCCGGCGAGGTGGTCAGCTTCGCCGCCTACGACGACCGCGGGGCCTGGGAGCGCGACCTCCTCGACACCGTCGCTGACGGCGATCCGGCTGTGGTGGTGTTGGCCGGGTTCATGCGCCTGCTCGGCCCCGACGCGGTGCGCCGGTGGCCGATGCTCAACGTGCACCCCTCGTTGCTGCCGGCGTTTCCCGGCCCCCGCGCGGTCGAGCAGGCGATGGCCCACGGGGTCAAGGTCACCGGCGCGACGGTGCACTTCGTCGACGAGGGCGTCGACAGCGGCCCGATCGTGGCACAGGCGCCGGTGTCGGTCGCCGCCGACGACACCGTTGAGTCGTTGCACGCCCGCATCCAAGCCGTCGAGCACGAGCTGTTGCCGCCGTGCGTGTGCTGGCAGGTGACCGGACGGTTGGACGTCGACGGCCGCCGTGTGCACACCCCCAACGACCCCCTGTCCAGCGCCCTGTCGCGCTGACGTGGAGATCAGGAGCCGTCCGTGAGCGACATCACCCCGGTGCGCCGCGCGCTCGTGAGCGTGGCCGACAAGGCCGACCTCGTCAGCTTCGCCGAGGGTCTCACGGCCCGCGGTGTCGAGCTGATCTCCACGGGGTCGACGGCGGCCGCCATCCGCCGAGGTGGCGTGGCCGTCACCGAGATCAGCACGGTCACCGGCTTTCCGGAGATCCTCGACGGGCGCGTGAAGAGCCTGCACCCGATGGTGCACGCGGCCGTCCTCGCGGATCGCGACGCGCCGTCGCATCGCGACGAGCTGCACCGCCACGGCATCGAGCCGATCGACCTCGTCGTGGTCAACCTGTACCGCTTCGAGGAGGCGGTCAGCGACCCCGACACCGGGGAGCTCGACGCGCTGGAGCACATCGACATCGGCGGGCCGGCGTTGGCGCGCGCCGCCGCCAAGAACCACCCGCACGTCGGCGTGGTGATCAGCCCGGCCGACTACCCCACCGTGCTGGACCAGCTCGATCGCCACGGCGGGCTGGAGGCCGACACCCGCCGACAGTTCGCTCGACGGGCGTTCACCCGCACCGCGGCCTACGACGTGGCGATCAACGAGTGGATGCACCGCGACGAGGCCTTCCCCGAGGTGCGCTTCGATCCGACGTGGCGCGCCCAGTCGCTGCGCTACGGCGAGAACCCGCACCAGGAGGCCGCGTTCTACACCGACCCGCGTCACCAGTGGGGGCTGGCCGCCGGCACCCAGCACCACGGCAAGGAGCTGTCGTACAACAACTTCGTCGACGCCGACGCCGCCTGGCGGCTGGTCACCGACTTCGCCGAGCCCGCCATCGCGATCATCAAACACACCAACCCGGCGGGCTGCGCGGTCAGCTCCACGCTCGCCGAGGCCTACCCCAAGGCGCTGGCCGGCGACCCCACGAGCGCGTTCGGCGGGATCGTGGCCGCCAACCGCCCGGTGGACGGCGCGACCGCTGAGCAGATCACGGAGCTGTTCACCGAGGTGGTGCTGGCCCCCGGTTTCGACGTGGAGGCGATGGAGCGGCTCACCACCAAGAAGGGCCTGCGCGTGGTCGAGATCGCCCGCGCCCCCGCGCCCGAGCGTCAGCTCGCGGTGCGCAGCGTGGCCGGCGGGCTGCTGGTGCAGGACGCCGACGTGGAAGCCGAGTCCCCCGGCGAGTGGGTCGTCCCCACCCGCGCCCAGCCGGACGACGAGCTGTGGGCCGAGCTGTCCTTCGCCTGGACGGTGGCCAAGCACACCAAGTCGAACGCGATCGTGCTGACCCGCGACCGGACGGTGGTCGGCGTCGGCGCCGGCCAGATGTCGCGGGTGGACAGCGTCCGCCTCGCCGCCGACAAGGCCGGCGCGCGGGCCGAGGGATCGGTGCTGGCCAGCGACGCCTTCTTCCCCTTTCGCGACGGGCCCGACGCGGCGTTGTCGGCGGGGGTGCGCGCGATCGTGCAACCGGGCGGCAGCGTCCGCGACGACGAGGTGGTCACCGCCTGCGACGAGGCCGGCGTGCCGATGGTGTGCACCCAGCGCCGCCACTTCACCCACTGAGGGGGGCGGGCCAGACCGGTGACGTCGTCTGGCAGCCGCAACGCGCCCTGTTGGCTTCGGCGGTTTGGTGAGAGAATCTGTGGGCACGGCTGAAGCTGAGAAGCCCCGTCTTTGAGGAGGCAGCGTGTCGGCTGCGCGATTGCTCCCGTGGCTGGTGCACGAGCTGGTCGAGTACGCCGCCGGGGTGTTTTTGATCCTGGTGCCGTTCGTGCTGTTCGGCGACGAGTTCGGCGGCGGCCTCGACACCGCGGCCTTCCCGCTGTTCGTCGCTGTGGGGGTGGTGATGGTCCTGCTGCAGCTGCTGACGCCCGGCAAGGCCAGCATCGCCGACCTGCTGCCGGTGCGGGTCCACGCGACCCTTGACTACCTCGTGGCGATCTTTCTGATCCTGAGCCCCTTCCTGTTCGGGCTGAACAGCGCGGGCGAGCCTGACGCGGCGCTGATCGTCCCGGTCCTGCTCGGTGCCGGCTATCTGGTGGTGACCCTCGTGACCCGGTTCCCGCTTGACCAGCCCGCGCCCGCGGGGTCGTCGGCCGCCGCGAGCGGCGGCGGCCGGGCCGAGTCGTCGGCCGAGCAGAACGCCGGAACGCCCGGCTCGTCAAACGCGTCGGGCTCGTCAAGCACGCCGGGCTCGTCAAGCACGCCGGGCTCGTCAAGCACCTCCGGCCCGACTGCCGCCTCGGAGAGCGACGCCGACTCCCGGTCCCGCCCCGATCAGTCTGAGCCGCCGGCCTGAGCGCGCGTCACCGGTAGGCTGCGCGCCGCGGGCAGGTTGCGCCCGACGGACCGAGCACGGGGCGGGTCGCGATGAGCGCGCAGACGATCGACGGCAAGGCGGTGGCCGCCAGCGAGCGCGAGCGCATCGCCAGCGAGGTGGCGGGGCTGGCCGAGCGCGGGGTGGTCCCCGGCTTGGCCGCGGTGTTGGTGGGCGACGATTCCGCCAGCCACGTGTACGTCGGCCAGAAGGAACGCATGTGCGAGCGGGTGGGGATGCGGTCGCTGGGCGTGCGCCTGCCGGCCGAGACCAGCCAGGACGAGCTGCACGGCGAGCTCGACCGGCTCAACGCCGACCCGGCGG
>CAYQMQ010000247.1:0-3621 GCA_964418395.1 uncultured Actinomycetota bacterium | reverse complement strand
CCCTCGTTGCGCGACGCGCACGGCGTCGTGATTGCCGAATCGATGACGTTGTGGGCGGCAGAGGCCGAGCGTGGACGCACCGGTGCGCGTCCCTGGGCCGACCCTCAGTGCTCCTCCATCGCCAGCCCGATGTAGACGGCGCTGAGGATGGTGAAAATAAACGCCTGCACGGTGATGATCATCAGCTCGAAACCGAACACCACTGGGCTCACCAGCAGGGCGAACACCCCGATGGCGGTGCCGGCATCCGGTCCCATGCCGAACAGCCCGACGGTCAAGAACGCGTGGATGGTGACCAGGGTGATCACCA
Organism: uncultured Actinomycetota bacterium; assembly: GCA_964418395.1. Taxonomy (GTDB): domain Bacteria; phylum Actinomycetota; class Nitriliruptoria; order Euzebyales; family Egibacteraceae; genus QS-5-72-10. The sequence continues at coordinate 3,311 of CAYQMQ010000247.1, read as the reverse complement.
CCAGCAAGTGCCCCGCGACCATGTTGCCGAACAGCCGGATCGCCAACGTGAGCGGGCGCATCACGAAGTTCGAGATGAGCTCGATCGGGCTCACCACGACATACGCCAACACCGGTACGCCGGCCGGAAAGATCGAGGCCTTGAGGTAGCTGACCAGGCCGTGGGTTCGCACCCCCACCACGAGGAAGGTCACCAGCACCACCACCGCGAGGAAGGCCGGGACGGCCATCCGCGAGGTGGGCGGCAGCATGATGAACGGGGTGAGCTTGAACAGGTTGTTCAAGAAGATGAAGGCGAACAGGGTGCTGAGGAACGGCACGAACGCCGGACCCTGCGGGCCGATGCTGGGGATGGCGATCTGCTCGCGGATGAACTCCACGAACCCTTCGATCAACCCCTGGAACCTGTCGGGGACGACCTTGCGGTCTTTGACCCCCGACCAGAAGAAGGCCGCAAGAATGACCATCGACGCCAACAGCATCAGCGACGTGCGGTTGAGCGACAGCGAGATCCCGAAGATCTCCCAGTTCTCGGTCCCGGGGATCGGGGGGAACGCGAACAGGTCGTTGACCGGCGGAAGTTCCCAGTCACCCCCGTAATCGGTGGCACCGAGCACCGCGCCGAAGCTCCTGCTCACCGGCCGACTCCTTTTCGCCCTCGGCTCGATCGGGCTGGGGCTCTTCGGTTCCGCTCGGACGCCCAGACATAGGCCGTGAGCGTCGCGAGGATCGCCAGCATCGCCGCGACGGCGACGCTGGTCCCATGCGCCACGCTCGTGCGAGCCAGCAGCCGCAGTATCAAAGCGACGGCCAAGAGCCTTGTGAACAAGCCCGCGAGCGTGACCGCGAGCAGCCTACCGCCTGTACCCCGACCCGCAAAAGCGGACGCGAGCCCCCCACCGCCGAAGACCAGCAGCACCAGCGCGACCCCGATGGTCGCGCCCACGGCGCCGCGCCAGCCCACCATCAGGCCCCCTCCGGCAGCGGCTACTGGCGCCAGGGCCAGGGCCACCCGGAGCGGCAGCCGGGTGTAGACCCGCGCGTCATGGCCCCGCGCCGCGGTCCGTCCCCGCGCCGCGGTTCGTTCTCGCCCGGCATCCCCGTCGGGGCTCACGACCGGCCGGGGTCACCGTCCGCGCCGTCCCGCCCCGCATCAGGGCCCTCGGGGCCCTGCCCGGCGCCTTCAACGGGCTCCTGGACGCCGCCGTCGTCGTTCGCCGATGGGGCCTCAGCGCGACGAGGCCCGCCGATCCGTCCCGCCGCACGCAGGTACAGCAGGTAGAACCCCCCGGCGAACCCCAGAACGCTGCCGATGATGAACGGCCACGGATGCCCGCCCCACTGGGTGCCCACCCACCAGCCCAGCCCGCCCCACACCAGCAGGCCGGACAGCAGCTCCACCGTCATGATGGACGCCTGGTCGAGGTCGCGCCACGTTCCGCGGCGGCTCGCGGACGCCGTCGCGCGGGACAGACGCCCGGCGGGCCGATCCGCCGGGCGCTCGCGCGAGCTGGGGTTCGACTCGGGGACGGCCATGACCAGCAGTCTCGCAGCCCCGCCCACCCCGAACAACGCGGCCCTCGAGGCCGGGCAGGCCACGGCTACAAGCGGGGGCGGCCTCCGGTCGCGACGCGCTGTCGCCGCGGGTCTCGCCGACCGGCGAGGGTCACCACGAGCGCGATCACCGCGCCGGTCGCCAGCAGCCCGGTGACCATGCCCAGCGGCAGCCGTCCCACCGAGATCGCCGCGGTCGCCGCCAGCGTCGACCAGAGGTAGACGATCACCGCCGCCCGACGTTGCGAGTGGCCGAGCTCCAGCAGGCGGTGGTGCAGGTGCTTCTTGTCGGGGCTGAACAGCGCCCGGCCGCTGCGCAGCCGGCGCAGGATGGCCCAGCCGGTGTCGAACAGCGGCACGGCGAGGATCAGCGCCGGCACCAGCACGGGGATCGACAGCGCCGCGAAGTCACGGGCACCGGGGCCCGGCGCCGGCGTGCCGCCGACGGCGCTGACACCGGCTGCGCCCAACAGCAGCCCCAGCAGCATGGCGCCGGTGTCGCCCATGATCACCCGGGCGGGGTGGAAGTTGTACAGCAGGAAGGCCACGCAGGCGCCGACCACCCCGGCCAGCAACAGCTCCGGGGCCGGGATGTCACCGAGCCGCAGGGCCTCATCGGTCAGCCGCACATGCATGAACAACGCGGCGGCGGCGATCGCGACCACCCCCGCCGCCAAGCCGTCGAGGCCGTCGACGAGGTTGACGGCGTTGATCATCACCACCACGGCCGCGATCGTCAGCAGCGCGGCCAGGTCCGCCCCCAGCGAGACGGTGCCGAGCTCGCCCGGGATGTAGACGAACCGGAGCAGCACGCCGAACAGGACCAGCACGCCAGCCGCCACAACCTGGCCGGCGAGCTTCGCTGACGCGGTCAGCCCGCGGATGTCGTCGAACAGTCCGACGGCCAGGATCACGGTGGCCGCGAGCAGGATCGCGAGCGGGTCGCTGGTGGCCTCGAACACCGGCCGGAAGGTGGGCAACAGCCAGGCGACCCCGAAGGCGGCCAGCAACCCCGCGTACAGCGCCAGGCCGCCCAACCGGGGCAGCGGCCGGGTGTTCACCCGCCGGCCCCCCGGCTGATCGACCGCACCGACGCGGTGCGCCAACTTGACCGTCAGCGGGGTGGTCAGCGCCACGACCGCAAAGGCCGCGGCAGCGACCAACAGCGAGTCGCGCCACGGCGCCATCGCCGGTCAGCCGCGAGCGCGCCGCGGCGAGCCCCCTGACCGCAGACTCAGGCGCGGGTTCCGTACGGCGTGAAGCGACTGCACAGGTCGACGACCTCCTCACGGACGGCATCGATCTCGTTCTCGCTCTTCAGCACCCGGCCGATCAACCGTCCGATCTCGGCCATCTCGGGCTCGCGCATCCCTTGAGTGGTCACCGAGGGCACACCGACCCGCACTCCGGAGCCGACCATCGGAGGCTGCGGGTCGTAGGGGATGGTGTTCTTGTTCAGCGTGATCCCCGCGCGATCGAGGCGCTTCTCGGCGTCGGCCCCGGTGATCTCCAGCGGCTGCAGATCGCCCAACAGATAGTGGATGTCGGTGCCACCGGCCACGAGCCGCAGGCCCTCGCCGGCCAGCGCCTGGCCGAGCGCCTGGGCGTTGGCCACGACCTGATGGGCATAGTCGCGGAACTCGGGCTCGGCGGCGAGCTTGAAGGCCACCGCCTTGCCGGCGACCGCGTGCATCAGCGGCCCGCCCTGCAGCATCGGGAACACCGCCTTGTCGACCTCCTTGGCGTGCTCCTCGGTGC
>CAYQMQ010000246.1:0-3629 GCA_964418395.1 uncultured Actinomycetota bacterium | reverse complement strand
GCGTCCGCCGCGCGCTGCCGGCCCGACGAGCCCGGCGGCGGGGCCCGGTAGCGGCAGTCGCCATAGGTGTTTCGCGCACTTACGCGTGTGGAATCGATCGGTTACGGTCAGGATCGCTCCTGGCAGAGAGAGGATCCGATGATGGATATCTGGGCGTTGTGTGGAGCCTGCCGCCGCTGGTTCCACTGCCCCACCTGGTTCGATCGCAACCAGCCCCAGCCGCGATGCCAAGCGTGCGATGCCGAGCCCATCGCCATCGAGAACCGCGCCGCCGGTCGAGTGAGAGCCGAAGGTGTCGGGCGGACTGCCGGTCCATCCCCGACGACGGGCTCGGCGTGGGCAGAATCCCACGCCGGTTGAGACTTCCCACCGGCCAGTCGGAGCTATCAGGTTTCGGCATTGGCTACGGCCCCAGGGGCACGAGGGGGACCCTGGGGCCTTCTCTTGGCCCGGCTGCTGATATAGGCCGCTACCGCGGCGCTACTTGAGCGGCTGCTCAGCCCGCTACCAGCTGAACTCGCGCGAGGTCCCGGCCGGAGATCACCAGCGCACCGTCGTCGTCGACGGCGAGGTCCGGCCGTCCCCAGAACGCGCCCGCCAGACCCTCGACCACCACATCGGCCTCGAGCGCAGCAGGTTCCACCCGCCACACCCGGTCGCCATCGGTGATCAGCATCGCCCCGCCGGCGGCGACTGCCCGCCCTCCGCCCGCGTCGAGCGTCCGACGGGCCTCCACCGAGCCGGCGTCGACGTCGACGCTGACCGCCACCCCGCCCGTGCCCACCGCCACGAGCCGGCCGTCGATCACCGCCATGCCCACCAGCGCGCCGGCGTCATCGATGCCGTCCAGACGCCAGACCTCGCGGTCGGCGGCGGCGTCCCAGCACAGCAGGGTGGGGTTCGAGCCGCTGCCGCCGACCAGGACGTGGTTCCCTGCGACCGCCAAGCCCGTGGGATGCTGGGCCCGGCCGAGCACGTCGGTGTGGCTGCTCACCGCGCCTGTCGACCGGTCGATCAGGTGCAGCGCCCCGCCGCCGCGGCGGTCGGCGGCGGTGGTCACCGCCAGCGCGTCGGCCTCAGACACCCACGCCAGGTCCTGGGGGCGGTTCTGCTCGGCCGGCAGCGCCGCCCACGCTTCGACCTCCTCCGCGCCCGCCGCCAGCCGGTGGACGGCCCCCAGGGGGTACAGCGCGAGGTAGGCGTCGCCGTCGGCGACCACGATCGCCTTGGCCTCGCCCGGGGCCGGCCGCCAGCGCGAGGTGCCCGCGGCCAGGTCGTGCTCGGCGACGCCGAACGTGCCGCCGACCAGCACGCGGCCGTCGGCGGCGGTCAGCGACTGGACCCGCTCCGGGCTGCCGGCCACCCGGCCGCTGGTCAGCAGGTGCACCGGGTCCACCGCCGAGCCGTCGGCCCGCATCGACCACACCGACCCGTCGCCGGCGGCGCCCACCAGCGCCTCGCCGAGCACCGAGACCACGCGGTTCTCCATGGGCGGCACCGGAGCGGGCAGCCGCGTCAGCCGGCCGTCGTCGTGATCGAGGCGCACCACCGCCCCCGACCGGCGCACAGTCGCCGCGGTGAAGGCGTCGCCGACGTCGGCGGCGTCCACGACCTCCTCGCCGTCGACCACCGCCCGCGGTCCGGTGCCCGGCTCTCCGTCCAGATCGAGCAGCGCCACGGCGGGGTCGCGGCTGTCGGGGCCCCGGGTGCCCACCGCCACCCGCCGGCCGCGGGCGGCGAGGGTGTACACGGTCTGGTGGTCGGCCAGCGCGTCCGGCAGCAGCTCGCGACCCGCCCGCTCGTCGAAGGGGTGAGCGCGCGCCCACGCTCGCCCGTGGCGGTTGCCGCCGATCACGACCTCGCCGTCGGCCACGGCGACCGCCCGGACCGACTCGCCGTCGCCGAGCATCCCCATGGCGCGGGCCCGGCCCGACGACGGGTCCCACGCGAACACCAGGGGCTGGTCGGTGACGCCGACGAGCTGTCCGTCGCCGGCGACGGCGAGATCCCACACGTGGTTGGCGTCGATGGCCGCCAGCCCCTCGAGGGCGCCGTCGCTGATCCGGACGCGGTACAGGTTGGTGCGCCCGCGCGCGCCGAGCAGGCCCACATACACCCGGTCGCCGTCGGCGGCCACGCCCCAGGCGCCGTCGCCGTCGTCGATGGCGACGTCGGCCGCGATGGAGCGGTCCCTCAGATCGTAGGCGATCACCCGCGTGGGGCGGGTGTTGCGGGAGACGACCACGAGATGGTGCCCGGTGCGCACGCCGCCGAGCAGCGGCAGCGACCGGATCGCGGTGCCCAGCCGGCGGGGCGCGGTCATCGGGTCTCCCCGGGAGAGGCATCCGCGCGGCGAGCGTCGGCCCGGCGCTCGGCTTCGAGGCGCTCGAGCTCGGGGTCGGAGTGGTCCACGAACCGCATCATCTCGGCCACCGCCGTGTGGCCGGCGCGTTCGGCGATCTGGGCGTGCATCTGCTGGGCGATGCGCCGGTAGGCGGGATGGCCGGCGGGTTGGCTGCGCAGCTCCAGCATCTGCATGGCCGCCCGGGCGTTGAGCTGGATCGAGTACCGCAGCCGGTAGGCGAACCCCACGGCGTACTGGCTCTGGGCGGGCAGCTCGGGGTGCAGGCGCTGCCACAGCTCGGCTTGGCGCTCGAGGGCGGCGTGCCAGCGGTCGGCGAGGCCGGCGTCGACGAGCTCGGCCGGGGTCTCGTAGCCGTGGCGGGGGCTCAGCGGCTGCCAGTCGATGGTCAGCATCCGGTGGCGCTGCAGGTCGCGGAAGGCGCCGTAGTCGCTGCACACGTCGAAGCGATACGACACGCGCTCGAGCGCCCGGCCGGGCTTGTGGCGGCGGTTGGCGCGCTCGCCCACGTAGGCGCGCACCACGCGGGCGCGCTCGTCGGCGGTCATGGCCTCGACCCGCTCGCGCAGCTGGGCCTCGGGCAGGTCGGTGTGGGGATACAGCATCCCGACCACGAGGGTGATGTCGGCGTCCGGGGTCCAGTCCACGAGGGCGACTTCGGGGGCCGGCTCGGGCTCGACGCCGCCGAGCAGCTCGGCGGCCACCGCGGCGGTGTCGTCGCGGGTGCGGCGCAGGTAGGCGCTGGTCACCTCGCCGCGGTCGGGGCGGTCGACGCGGGTCAGGAACGCGGGGATGACCTCGCGCAGCTCGGCCAGCAGCGCGTCACCGGTGGCCCGGGCCTCGGCGAGCTCGTGGGCGCGCAGGCGCAACAGCATCTGCTCGTAGGCCTGCCCGGAGGCGAACACCCCCACGTTGGACACGGTCGCCGCGGGCAACAGGCCGCGCAGCAGGTCGCAGGCCTTGGCGTTCAGCGTGGCCTGCCACGCCCGCTCGGAGGTGTCGGCGTCGCGCGGGTGGCGCTGGGCGAGGTGGTCGCGCAGCACCGGCAGCGCCGCGGCGTAGGTGGAAAACACCCCGTCGAGGGTGGCCACGTAGTCGTCGGCGTGGGGCGAGGCCATCACGTCCGGGTCGCGGTAGTACCGCCACCGGCCGCCGGGACGGTCGTCGTAGGGGATGTAGCGAGTGGACTGCTCGAGGTAGGCGGCCAGCCGTCCCCACTCGATGAGCTTGGTCAACAGGTTGGAGGCCTGCTCCACGGCGACATGGG
>CAYQMQ010000245.1:0-3643 GCA_964418395.1 uncultured Actinomycetota bacterium | reverse complement strand
GTGCCAGGTGGGGGAGTGATCGTTGCCGGTGCCCTCCTGGGATTCATAGCTACCCCTCCTGCCTGGGTGACCGCCCCGGCCGTCGGCGTGGGGGCAGTCCTCGTGGTCGAGGTTGGGGCAGTGGCGGCACAGCTGCTTGGATCCCCGGGACGCCGGGCGCACGCGACGCCTGGCCCTGTGCCTGCTCGGACAGCAGCTGCGTCTGCGAGCCGCGCGGCCAGCCGGTATCTCCACCAGCACACCCAGCGCCCGCGGCGTGCTACCACGAGCGCCTAGTTGACCACGGTCCCGCCGGTTACTCCGATGTCGAGCTCCGTTTGCAGGACTGGGAGCGAGCTTCGGGATCGGACGGCCCCGTGGCAGCGGGACCATCGGCCCGTTACTTCCGCGCGATCGCGCCCTAGCGTCATCGGGAGCGCGAGCGCCGCGCCGAGGGCGGCCGAGAGCCGATTACGAGTCCGGTGCCGCCCGCAACGTCGGACCGCCAGGAAGTCAGAGGACTGGCCTGTGGAGCTCAAGTGATGATGATCGAGCCGTTCGGCGGGCCGCCCAGCGCCGAGCCGGACGTGGCAGCCGACCGGACGTTTGCCGCCATCATCTGCCTGTGGCCCAACGACGCCGCGGCCGGGCCTGCGACGGAGGCGCTGGGTAAGCGGATCGGGCAGCTGACTCGGGCGGGGGTCGAGGTGGTGCTCGTCGCTGATGGCGACGTCGACGATCTCATCGCCTTCGCGGGCGCCGGGTCGGCGGGGCCTGGGCGGCTGCTGCTGGTGCCGGCCACCAATTCTGCGGTGTTCGAGTTCGCACAGCCCTCGCTCCGCCCGGTGTGGGAGGCGGAGCGGGGCGCTGGCGCCGCCGCGGGTTGCGACGATGGCTCCACTGGCGTGTTCGAGTGGCTCGTGGGCGATCTGTGGCGACGCGGCGTGGGCCCAGGGTTGATCCTTGCCGTCGGAGCGACGGCTTCCGCTGCCTTTGCCATCCCGGCCGAGATGGTTCGCGTGCCGGCCGACCGACCTTGGACGCTGGCCTACCTTGACGCGCAGCTCGCCCGCCACACGACGCGACGGGTGCCGGCGGTGGACGAGACATCGGACTGGTGTGTGGTGTTGGAAGGCGGCCAGCCGCACCGGCGACGGGTGGACGAGTCGCTGGTGACCGTCAGTGACGGTCGGGTGGGCACCCGCGGCAGCCCCGAGGAGAACGGTCCAGACAGTGACCCGCTGGTCGTCGCTGGCGGGGTGTACGACGCTCGCGACCCCCTCGTCACGTTGCTACCGGGCCCATGCTGGACGGATGTGGACCTCGATGGGGTGCGCCCGGACACTCAGCGTCGAACGCTGGATCTGCGCACGGGCGTGGTGGCGCGCGAGTGCGTCGTGGCCGGCGGGGTGCTGCGCAGCGTCCGGTTCGCTGCTGCCGCCCGGCCCGGGGTCGCCGCTTTCCGTGCGGAGGCGCCCCGCGACGCGATCCGGGGTGGCGCACCGCTGCGCCCGCCGACGGTCGAGGCGGGCTATGAGGGTGGGAGGTGCGACGATGCGGTGTGGGCGGGCACCCGTTCGACGTTGGGCGGTGGCATCACTGCCGCCAGCGCCCAGACCGAAGTCTCCGCCGGGGGAGGTGAGAGTGGTCGAACGGCTCGTGGCGGTCGAGGCCGACCCGCGGAAGGCGCCATCGGTGGGGCAAGCTGCCGACCGGCTGGGCGAGCTGGGCGCGGTCGGGTTCGATCGGCTGTTGGCCGAGCAGCGCACGACCTGGGCGGGGCGGTGGGCGGACGCTGACGTCGTCGTCGACGGCGATCCGGTAGTCCAGCTCGGCGCGCGGTTCGGGCTGTTGCACCTGCTGGCCAGCGTCCCCGGCGAAGGTGAGGCGGCTGTGGGGGCGCGGGGGTTGAGCGGTCGCGGCTATGCGGGGCATGTGTTCTGGGACGCCGACGTGTACGCGCTGCCGGTCCTGGCGGCCACGCGACCGGCGGCGGCTCGGGCCATGGTCGAGTACCGGCTGCGCCGGCTGGGGGCCGCCCGACGAATCGCCGCCGGGCGGGGTCTGGCGGGCGCGCGGTTCCCGTGGGAGTCCGCCGACGAGGGCATCGAGGTCACCCCGCCGACCGCGCGGCACGCCTCTGGGGTGCAGCTACCGGTGTTGACCCGTGACCACGCCGAGCACATCGTCGCCGACGTCGCCTGGGGCGCGTGGCAGTACGCCGCGTGGACCGGCGACTGGGCGCTGCTGGAAGGCGCCGGCGCCCCGCTGCTGACCGACACCGCCGACTACTGGGCATCGCGGATCCGTCGCGACGCGGTCGGCGTGGGCCACATCGACGGCGTCGTGGGCCCCGACGAGTACCACGGTCCAGTCGACGACAACGCCTACACCAACGTCATGGCCCGCTGGAACCTGCGGCGCGCCGCCGACCTCGTCGACCGAAGCCCCCGCCTGCGCCGCCACCACCCCGCCCGCTGGCGGGCGCTGGCTGACTCGCTGTGCGACGGCTACGACGCCGCCAGCGGCCTCTACGAGCAGTTCGCCGGGTTCTTCGCGCTCGAGGCGCTGCTGATCGACGAGCTCGCCGAACCGCCCGTGGCCGCCGACCTGCTGCTCGGGGTCGAGCGGACCGCGGCTGCTCAGGTCATCAAACAGGCCGATGTGCTCATGCTCCACCACCTGGTGCCCGACGAGACCGCCGCGGGGTCGCTCACACCCAACCTCGACTTCTACAGCCCCCGCACCGCCCACGGCAGCTCGCTGTCGCCCGCGATCCACGCTGCCCTGCTGGCCCGAGCGGGACGCCCCGACGCCGCGGTTGAGCTGTTGCGGTTGGCCTGCCGACTGGATCTCGACGACCTCACCGGCACCACCGCCGGCGGGCTGCACCTGGCCACCTTCGGGGGCGTGTGGCAGGCGGTGGTGCACGGCTTCGCCGGCCTGCGTCCCCGTGACGGGCTGTTGGCGTGCGATCCGATGTTGCCCACCGCCTGGGACCGCCTGCTGGTGCACCTGCGTTTCCGTGGCGTCCGCGTCACCGTCGACATCGACCACGACAGCGTCAGCGTCAATCCAGAATCGGGTCGCACCGTCACCGTGCGCTGCGCCGGTCACACGCGTGAGATCGACCGTCGACGACGGTGGCCCCTGCCCTTGCAAGGAGTGCGCTGATGGGCACCGTCCTGGCCGCGGTCGACAACAGCGCCGCCGCACAGCCCGTGCTGCGCGCGGCGTGTGTGCTGGGCGCGCTGCTCGAGGCGCCCCCCACTGCGGTGCACGTGCGGGCGGGCACCACTCGCACCGCAGAAGCCCAAGCCCGCGCTTGCCACGCGCCGCTGCAAATCGTCGACGGCGAACCCGTCGAAACGCTGATCGCGGCGCTCGCCGACCCCGATGTGCAACTCGGCGTCTTCGGCGCTCGACGAGACTCCGCCGGTGCTCGCCCAGCCGGCCACACGACCCTGGCCGTGGCCACTCGGACAAACACACCGCTGCTGGTGGTGCCGCCCGACGCTCACATCAGCGAACCCGGCCAGCGGCTGAGAATCGTGGTCCCGCTGGACGGCACGCTGGCCACCGACCGCGGCGCCCAACAAGCCCGGCGGCTGCTCGACGCCCCCACCATCGACGTCACCGTGCTGCACGCCTTCGGCCCCGCCGC
>CAYQMQ010000244.1:0-3644 GCA_964418395.1 uncultured Actinomycetota bacterium | reverse complement strand
CCCGCCGCAAGGCCGCCGACCAGGCCGACCACTGGGCGCGACAGGCCGCCAAGGACCTAGTCTCCGACAGCGGCGCGGTCGCCCTCGAAGACCTCACCCTGAAAGCGATGTCGGCCTCGGCGAAAGGCACCATCGACAACCCGGGACGGAACGTGGCCGCCAAGCAGGGCCTCAACCGCGAGCTGCGGCACGCGGCGCTGGGCAAGCTGGCCTATCGGATCTGTGTCAAAGCCGAGAACGCTGGGCGCAGAGTGTGGCTGGTGGACCCGCGTTATTCCTCGCAGACGTGTGCGCGGTGTGGGCACTGCCGGCGGGCCAACCGGCGCTCGCGGGCGCGGTTCGTCTGTCGCCGCTGCGGGCACACCGCGCACGCCGACGTCAACGCCGCGGCGGTGATCGCCGCCCGCGGCGCCGACTGCGAGGCGGCGTGGGCGCAAGCCGGGTGCCCGCCGCTGGCCCGCCGCGCGCCACGCAAGACGACACGACAGGCCAGTCACGCGGCGTGACCCCGGCGTCGCGGCGGGGCCGGGCCGGCTCCGTGGACAGCGTCCGAAGAAGAAACAACGTTTTTGACCATGTTGTTTCCTCGCAGGCCCTCAGGTCACCGGAGGGGCACCGAGCGCCCGTCGGCTGCCCCAGCCGGCGTGGACCGCCATGCCGAGGGTCGCGCCAGGTGACGGCCGATGCGTGCCGCCGTGGACGCTCGCAGCGGCCCGTCGTCGAAGAGCATGAGCGCGGTGCTCTCGATCACCCTGCGGTCAGCTGCGGCCGTCTGAACGGCCGCCTGGGCGCACGGCCCGAAGCGCATCAGCCGGTGGGCGAGCAGCGAACCACCGAAATGGGCGCGAAGCTCGCGCTTGTAGCCGCGCTCGAAGTGCTCGAGGTCGGTCTGGGCCACATCCGAACCGGCCTTGGCGGCGACGGCGCGGCCGAGTTCCAGGCCGGCTCGCATCCCGTGGTAGATGCCCTCTCCGCTGAGGGCGTTGATGGTTCCCGCCGCGTCACCGATGAGCACGGCTCTGGGTGCGGTCATCCGCGACAGCCCGGCGGAGTGAGGAAGGTGGTGGGCGCACGCGCGTTCCACCCCGGTGACGTGGTGGCCGCGGGCCCGCAGGGAGGTGACGAACCGCTCGAGCATCGCCCGCAGGGCCAGCTTGCGGCGCTTGGCGATCGCCAGCGGCAGGCCCACGCCGATGTTCGCTGTCTCCTCGCTCAGCGGGAAGACCCAGCCGTAGCCCGGCAGCAGCGACGCGTCGAAGTCGAGCTGCAAGGCCGGCGTGTCCGCCTCGACCGGGTCGAGGTGGCAGTAGGCCCGCATCGCGATGTGGCGCGTCTTGTCGGTCGGTTTCGGGATGCCGATGGCCCGGCGCACCGTCGAGTTGGCGCCGTCGGCGCCCACGAGCAGCGCGGTCTCGAGCTCCCGGGTGGTGCCGCCGGCGCTGAGCGTGACGCGCCGGCTCCCGTTGGCCCCCGCGGTGTCTTTGAACCGGGCGGTCACGAGCTCGGCCCCAGCGGCCGTAGCGGCCTCCACCAGGCGGGCGTCGAAGACCTCTCGCGGCAGCACGTGGCCGCGCAGGTCGCGCCCGCCGATGACCGGGCCGCGCGCGCGGGCGACGGTGGCATCCGGTCCCACCACCCGGACGTCGACCGGAGACGCCGCATCAGCGACGACGTGGCGCAGCCCGAGCGCGTCCAGGACGCGACTGACCCCGGGACCGAGCCCGTCCCCGCACGGCTTGTCGCGCGGGAACGGCTTGGCGTCCACGAGCGCGACTCGGGCGGTCGGGTCGTGGCGCAGCAGCGAGATCGCCGCGGTGCTGCCCGCCGGGCCCGCGCCCACGATGACGGCGTCGTAGGCGCGCCTGCGCTCGTGTTCCGGCATCACGACCGCCAGCCTGGGACGCTGCGCCGTCCGCGCCCGCGGCTCACCGCGGCCTGGGTTCGATGGGGCTGACGCCCACCGGCGAGTCGAGGGCCGTCTCGGGAGGCGCGGTTCGGCTCATGCCGATGTGCAGCAGCGCCATCCCGGCCAGGGCGCCCCCCAGCAGCACCGCGAACACCGCAGTCGTCCACGGACCCGCCACGAAGTCGCCGCGTGCCCGCACGGCGCCGATGGCCACGAGGGCGAGGCCGAGCACGGCGCCTTCGACGTGCAGGCGCAGCGCGCTCCAGCGTGCTTCGACGAGGAACGCCAGCCACAGAGCGCCGATGAAGGCCAGGAAGGCGGTGACGGTGCGGGCGGTCAGCGGTGACAGCTCCCACGGCCACACCGCGATCGCGGCGGCGGGGCGCACAAAGAACGCCAGCGCCGCGGTCAGCTGCACCGCGCCGGCCAGCCCCACCACGGTCCGGGCCCAACGCGGCACCAGCGCCGTGCCGGGTGCGGGGCGCCTCGGATCGTGGCGACGGTTCACCAGCCACACAGCCGGCAACAGCACCGGCGTGATCGCATACACCACCAGCCAAGCCCAAAACGAGGGGTGCCCGTGGCTGAACAGCGCCCAGTGCAACAGCGTGGCCACCAACAACAGGACGGTCAGCACCGCGGCCGCGGGGAACACCGCGGCCACGACGTGCCAGCGTGACTGACGTGCCGCGCGCACAAACACCGTCATCCCCGCCAGATAGCCGCCTCCGACCGCGAGCGCGGTCATCTCCGGTCCCATCGGCCAGGCCCACAGCCGGTCGGTGGCGTGGGGAAGCCCGTACAGCGCCGCGCCGGCCGCGGCGAGGATCGGTGCGACCAACACGGCGACCACACGGGTGAACGGCAACATGCGATCGTCGCGGCCCTGCGCGGTGATGGCGAACCCCCTTGTGTGCGCCTGTTCGCATCTTCTCACCAGCAGGCACGGCCGGCAAGTTGGCCTTCCCCGGTCACGCTGGCACCTCGAACAGCGCCGAGCACAGTCGCTGGGGGCACTCCAGCGGGGCGAAGTGCCCACAGGCGCCCAACAGCGTCACACGCGCCGCCGGCAGTGCCGCCTGGAGGCGTCGACCCACCACCTCCCATGACTGGAACGGATCTTCCAGCCCCCACACCAGGTCAACCGGGATCTGCAGGGCGGGCAGTCTGGCGGGCAGGTCGGCCGTGTCGCGAGGGGTGAGCGCGGCGAGGTGGCGCTGGAACGCCGCGCGCCCGTCACCGTCGGTGACCTTGCCGTCCCAGAAGACGCGGTCCTGTTCGGCGGCGTGGGGGTGGGCCGGATCGGCGAACGCGCGGCGGATCTCCCGGCGCATGTAGGGGTTGGGGATCACGCCCAGCCGTGCGGCTGGCCGGTACAGGCCCAGCCGTGCCGCCAGCGTCGACGCGCGGGCCCGCGGAGCCGGCCAGCAGCCGGCGGCGATGGAGTTGGTCAACGTCAACCGCGCCACGTGCTGGGGCACGCGGACCGCCAGCAGCTGGGCTACGGCCCCGCCGGCGTCGTGCCCGATGACCCAGGCGGGCGCGAGGTCGCTGGCCACGAGCCATGCTGCGAGCAGATCGGCACATCCCGCCAAGGAGTGGTCCGCCGAAGGCGCGAGCCGGGTCGCTCCGTAGCCGGGCAGGTCCGGGGCGAGGCCGTGACAGCCGGCGTCGCCGAGCAAAACCAGGAAGTCGCGCCACAGCTCGGCGCCCGTCGGGATGCCGTGCAGCAGCACCA
>CAYQMQ010000243.1:0-3671 GCA_964418395.1 uncultured Actinomycetota bacterium | reverse complement strand
CCACCACCGGGCACGGGCCGTGCTGCACGACCTGCTGGCTGACCGAGCCCAACACGAGCCCGGCGAAGCCGCCCCGCCCGCGAGTGCCGACCACCAGCAGCTCCGCCTCCGCGGCCTGCTCGAGCAGCAGCTCGACGGCCGATCCGAACATCGCCGACCGCTCCACCGACACGTCCGGCGGCACGCCGCCGGCGTCGTCCAACGCCTGCGACAGCATCTCCATCGCCTCGTCGGGATAGGCCGACGGCCGCGCCCCGATGCCGTGCACCAGCCGGACGCCGACTTGGCGTAGCTGGGCTTCCTGCAACGCCCACGCCAGCGCCCGTCGCGAGCCGGGCGAGCCGTCGACGCCGACCACGATCTCGCTCATCGCCAGGGGACCTCTTCCTCGGGAGTGGTGCGAGTGCGGTAGCACGATACGCACTGCGGCGGGGTGAGACCACAGGCGCCAGCGCGGGCGGGCGCCCGCCCGCGACCACGAGACAAGGGTGGGGCGGGCGCCCTCGCGGACGCCCGCCCGGAGTGTCGGGCTCGCCGGAGCGCTACTTCAGCGAGCCGCCGGCTCGGGTGCCCCAGGCGCGCCCGCGGACGCTGGTGACTGTCAACAGCGTCGCGCCGGCCCCGATGGCCACGAGCGCCACCGTCAGCTGGGCAGGGAGTGACAGACCGGTTGCGGCGAGTTCGCGGGTCTCGTCGGCAGCCGTCACCTGTTGGACGTCAGCGCTGCCGGCGGCCACGTGCTCACGCTCGGTCTGCTCGGGCGCGGCTTGCTCCCTCTGGGCTTCCTCCGGCGCGACGGCCTCGAACAGCGGCCGATCGGTCGGGGCGTCCTCCGCGGCAACCTCCTCGGGCGCGTCCTCGGAGGGCACGTCCCCGGGCACCTCATCGGACGGCGCGACCTCCGAGGGCTCTTCCTCGGCCGGCGGCTCGGCGGAGCCTCCCTCGGCCGGCGCATCCCCGGCCGGCGCGTCCCCGGCGGGCGCCTCCTCGGCGGGGCCCTCTCCGTCGGCAGGCGTCTCCCCGGCCGGGCCCTCTCCGTCGGCGGGAGGTTCCGCACCCGGGGCGACGTCCTCATCGTCGAAGGCGTTGACGAAGACGGTCTCGACCGACTCCCCGGCGTCGACCTCGACGGTGACCTGCGGGTCGTCGGCGATCTCCTCACCGTCGACGGCCACCTCGTCGGCGCCGTGGGTCTCCGCCTCGGTCACCGTGCACGAGGTCGATCTCTCATCGGCGTCAAGGTCGACCGTCACCGGCTCGCCGGCCTCGCCAGCGGCCACGGTGCGCGTCCACTCGTCGTCGTCGCACTCGATCACGAACTCGAAGGGCTCCGAAGGCGCGTCACCGGTGACCTCCTTGGCCACCATCAGCTCGCCCTCGAGCTGATCGTCCTCCGGCGCGGCGTCCTCTTCCTGCTCGTCCTCGTCCTGCTCCTGCTCGTCTTCCTCGTCCGGTTCGCCCGGAGCGGTCCCGTCGCCCTCCTCGTCGGGCAGGGGGCAGTCGAGCCAAAAGACCTTCTGCTTCGCGCCGCCCTCCGGCGTGTTGACGTAGAGTTTCAGATGGAAGCCCTGCTGGTCGTGCTCGTCGAGCTCGCCGGCTTCGGCCATCTCCCGCAGCTGCGACTCGAGATCCACGGTGGCGCGCCCGGACGGCTCGTTGCCGGGGGCCGGGGCATCGCCGTCCAAGGCGACGGTCACCGTCCGAAGGTGGGCACCGCCGGTGGGGGGCTGAGCGGAGATGTCGACGGTGACGCTGTCGGGATGCCCCCTGCCGTAGATCAGGATGTCGAAGGCACACCCCTCGATGTGGGGTTCCGTCCCCGGCGGGGTTGCCGCACCGCCGACGGGTGCCACCTTCACGCTGCCGACGTTGCCGTGGGGCGGGTCATCGTCACGCTGCTGGGCCTCCTCGGCGGGCTCGGAACCCTCCTCGGCTTCCTCGGGGTTCTCGTCGGCGGCCTCGTCCTGCTGTGGCGACGAGGCGTCCTCCGAGCGGTCACGGCCCTCGGCGCCCTCCGACGACTCAGCCTCGGCTGCCTGCTCGGACTCGGCACCCGAGCCATTCCCGGCGCCGCTGTCCTCATCGCCAGCGCCCCGCCCGGACGAAGCGCCGGACTGATCCTCGCCAGCGCTTGACTCGGACGCTTCGCCGGCCTCGGCACCGCCAGACTCGCCGTTACCAGCGCCTTGCCCGGACGCGTCACCGGATCCCTTGCCGGCGTTGTCCCGGTCGGACTGGTCACGTTGGCCGGACTGGGCTGTGCCGTCCTCATCGGGGCTCGACGCAGCATCGGAATCGTCGGCAGCTGGTGACTTGTCCTCGGGCGGTTCTTTAGCGGCTGCGGACAGCGCGCCGGTCCCCAACAGCGGGCTGAGCACCAGCGAAAGCGCCATCAGGGTGACGAGCACTGGTCGCGATCGGACGGTGTCAGTCATTATCGGTTCCCCTTCGCGTGCTAGGCGGATCGGGCCGTCCTAGCTCCCCCTCCCGAGCGGCCCTCTTGGCTTGATCAGGGGCCGGCAACCTGGGCAGTCGGAACTAGTGCGAGCGCACACGTTCCCGCCAGCAACACGCAGTAACACCCGCACTGGAGGGATTTGCGACACCCTCGGCTCGGGGAGCCGTGATGCGTCGGCGTCCGACCCGCACACCTCCCCACCCACGCCGCAGCCCCCGCGGGGTCACTCGCGGCGCCAGCGCACCCCCGACCGCTGGCGCCAGGGCGCCATCAGGTCAGCCGGCGAGCCGCTCCAACAGCCAGCCTGTGATCGGGACCATGGTCCGTGGCGGCAGGTTGTCGTCGAGGGGCAGCACCGCGTCGGTGAGCCCACGCAGCTGGGCAAGTGGGAGGGCGACGTCGTTGACGTCGGCGATCGACAGGGTGGGCAACCCATCCGCGATGGCAGCCCCGGCGAATCCGTGGTCGGCCACGACCAGGCCCGGCTCGTGACCGTCAACGGCAGCCTGGCTCAACAGCGCGCGCATCGCCTCATCACGGTGCGTGTGGCGCAACGAGGCGCCGTCGCTGACGCACGCCACCCCGTCCAGGTAGCGTACCTCGCGGCGGCCAGTGCCCTCCTCGCTGGGGAACGGCTGGCCGTCGCCGGGGGCCAGCAGCGAGCAGCCAGCCGCCTGCAGCTCGCGGGCCAAAGCCATGTAGTGGGGCAACAGCCCCGTGGGGTGGCCGGTGGCCAGCAGCACTGGCGTCTGCTGGGCGGCAGCGCTCGCCAGCCGTTCGGCGTGGCGCTCCAACGCGGCGATGGTGGCTGCCGGATCGATCCACCCGGGCCCGTGTGGGCTCTGGCTGTCGCGCGGGTTGGCGCCACACACCGACCGGACCGCTTCGGCGGCCTCGCCGACCGTCGCGTCGCGCCAGATCGGCAACCCGAACGTCGCATCCGGGTCACCCTGGACGAGGCGCTCGATGTTCGCTTGCGTGTTGGCCGGGCTTGTCTGGACGGTGCCGGCCAGCCCCACCTCGATGAGGTGGGCGTGCAGCGCCTGGCGCTCGTCGACGGGGCTCGTCCGGCTCATGCGCTGCTTGAGTCGCTCACGTCCACGGCGACTACCGCTTCGCTACTTGAGTCGCTCACGTCCACGGCGACTACCGCTTCGCTACTTGAGTCGCTCACGTCCACGGCGACTACCGCTGCGCTGCTTGAGTCGCTCAC
>CAYQMQ010000242.1:0-3674 GCA_964418395.1 uncultured Actinomycetota bacterium | reverse complement strand
CGTGCGCTCCCTGGCGGGCCAGCACGTCGGCGATGGCCGCGCCGATGCCGCGGGCGGCGCCGGTGATCGCCGCCACCCGGCCGGTCAGGGGGCGGTCGGGGTCGGCGGCGGTGACGGCTTCGCCCTCCACCGGCGGGTCGATGCGCAGCACCTGGCCGTCAACGTAGGCCGACCGGCCCGACAGCACGAACCGCAGCGTGGAGCCCAGCGCCGGCTCGGCGCCGGGGGCCACGCGGATGAGGTTGGCGGTGGCCCCGCCGCGCAGCTCCTTGCCCAGCGAGCGGATGAAGCCGTCGAGGGCGCGCTGGGCGCTGGCCGCTTGCCAACCGGTGAGCTCGCCCGGGACCCCGGCCAGCACCACCACCCGGCCCGAGGGGGTGATGCGGCGCACCAGCGGCTGGACGGCGTCGTAGACCAGGCGCAAGCCGGACGGGTCGGCCACCGAGGACGCGTCGACCACGACCGCGCCGTAGCGCGCCCCGTCGGCGGACGGCTCGTCGTGCACGGTGGCGTCGGCGGCGTCGCACACCTCCCGGGCGGGCCCGACCAGCCGTCCGTGCCCGGCCAGCAGCACCGGCCCCGGGACCAGCGGTGCGCCGGGCTCGTGCCGGCGCAGCGTCGCCGGCTGCGGCAGGCCCAGCTGGTCGGCGACCGCGCCGCCCATGGGCGAGCTGACCAGCTGCTGGTAACGGTCGGGCATCGTCGGGCTCCTTGTCGGGTGAAGCGCGGGTCAGCGCTCCAGCAGCGCCGTCAGCCCGTTGCCGCCGGCGGCGCAGATCGAGATGAGCGCACGCCCGCCGCCGCGCTCGGCCAGCAGCTTGGCGGCGGTGGGCAGGATCCGCGCGCCGGTGGCGGCGAACGGATGGCCGGCAGCCAGCGACGAGCCGGCCACGTTGAGCTTGTCGCGGTCGATCGAGCCGAGCGGCTCGTCGCGGCCGAGGCGCTCCTTGCAGTAGGTGGCGTCCTCCCACGCGGCCAGCGTGGCCAGCACCGTGGACGCGAACGCCTCGTGCATCTCCACCAGATCGAGGTCGGCGAGCGTGAGCCCGTTGCGGTCCAACAAGCGGGGCACGGCGTACACCGGCGCCATCAGCAGCCCCTCGTGGCCTTCGACGTAGTCCACGGCGGCCGCTTCGGCGTCGACCAGGCGGGCCAGCACGGGCAGGTCGCGGGAGTCGGCCCACTCGGACGAGGCCAACAGCGCCGTGGCCGCGCCGTCGGTCAGCGGGGTGGAGTTGCCGGCGGTCATCGTCGCGCTCTCCCCGGAGCCGAACACCGTGGGCAGCTTGGCGAGCTTCTCGGTGCTGGTGTCCGGGCGCAGGTTCTGGTCGCGCGTCAGCCCGAGGTAGGGCGTGACGAGGTCGTCGAACAGGCCGCGCTCGTAGGCCGCGGCCAGGCGATGGTGGCTGTCGACGGCGAGCTGGTCCTGCGCGTGGCGTTCGATCCCCCAGGCGGCGGCGGTGCGCGCGGCGTGCTCGCCCATCGACAGGCCGGTGCGGGCTTCGGTGTTGCGCGGGGCCTCCGGCACGATGTGGCCGGGCCGCAGGGTGCGCAGGATCCGGGCGTAGTCCATCGCGCTGTTGGCCTGCTGGGCGGCCAACAGCACGCGGCGCAGGTCGTCGTTGAGCTCCACGGGGGCGTCGCTGACGGTGTCGGTGCCGCCGGCGACGCCGACGTCGATCTGGCCCAGCGCGATCTTGTTGCCCACCGCGACGGCGGTTTCCAGCCCCGTGGCGCATGCCTGCTGGAGGTCGTAGGCGGGCGTGGTGGGCGCCAGGGCACTGCCCAGGACGCACTCGCGGGTGAGGTTGAAGTCGCGGGCGTGCTTGAGCACGGCGCCGGCGGCGACTTCCCCGAGCCGCTCGCCGGCGAGGCCGAAGCGGGCCACCAGCCCGTCGAGCGCCGCGGTGAGCATGTCGGCGTTCGAGGCCTGGGCGTAGGCGCCGCCCGCGCGGGCGAACGGGATGCGGTTGCCGCCGACGACGGCGACGTCGCGTCGGGTGCTGGCCATGGCAATCCTCCGTCGAGTCGGTAACGGCGCGGCGGCGACGCGCGCGGCGCGCCACGGGGCGACCGCTCAGCCTTCGCGCACCCAGCGATGCCCGCCGGAGGGGGCGCTCACGCATGGCGGGCCAGCGGGCGCGTCCCCTCATCGTCGACGGCAACCGCGGGCGCCGCAACGCTACCGTGCCCGCGCCGATCGCAGCATCACACGGAAGGCTCCTCGCAGTGCGACAACTGCTGGTCCAAGTGCCCGCCGGTAGGGGACATGAGGTGGTGCGGATCTCGCAGCAGCACGGCGCCACCAACGCCGCGACCTTCCCCGCCCAGGATGGCGAGGGGCCGATCGACGTCGCGATGGTGCACGTGCCCACCCGCGCCCTCGGCGATCTGCTCGACGACCTGCACGGCTTCCCGGAGATGCGGGCCGCGTTCAGCCCTGAGAACACGCTGGCGTTGCACCCGCCGTGGGAGGACGCCGACCAACAGGCCATCGAGCCGGGCAACCGGGCGCCGTTGGAGGTGCTGCTGGACAGCCTGTCGTCGATCAGCTCGCTGCGCGGGTTCCTGGCCTACACGCTGCTGGCGGCGGTGCTGGTGTGGGTCGGGCTGACCACCAACACCGAGTACCTGCTGGTCGCGGCCATGCTGATCGCCCCCTTCGCCGGACCGGCCGTCAACGGCGCGCTGGGCGCCGCGCACGGCGACCGTGGCCTGCTGGTCCACGGGGTCGGGCGCTTCGTAGCCGGCATCGTCGTGATGGTGGCCGCGACCGCGGTGTTCACCCTGCTCGCCGGCCAGCAGGTCGAGACGCCGCTGATGGTCGACGTCACCCGCGTGCCGCTGGTGGCGGTGCTGCTGCCGTTGGCCGGCGGCACCGCCGCGGCGCTGCACCTGGTCCTGTCGCAACGCGCGAGCCTGGTTACCGGCGCGGCGGTGGGCACGCTCGTGGCCGCCGCGCTGGCCCCCAGCGCCGGGGTGGCCGGCATGGCCCTGGCTCTCGGCCACTGGGCCATGGCCGGTGACGCCCTGTTCGAGCTGGCGCTGCAGCTCGCCGGCATCCTGCTGTCGGCTGCGGCGCTGTTCCGCCTCAGCGGCGCCGTCAGCCCCAGCGCGGCACGGGCGCTGCAAGGGCGGCGGGGTGTGTTCCCTGTCACGATCGGGCTGGCGGCGCTCGCCACGGCCGCGTTGGTGGGCGTCCAGCTGACCACGCCCGGACTGACCCACGAGCGCGACGAGCAACGCGCCCGCGCCATCGTCCAGCAGGTGGTCGCCGACAACCCCCGGGCCTCCTATGTCGCCAGCGACGTGCGCTTCACCGCGCACGGCCCCGGCGGGCGACGGACCCTGCTCGGCGACGTCTACGCCAGCGGCAACGCCGAGCCCGACGCGCTGGCCGCCGACATCGAGCAAGCGATCACCGACGCTCCGCTGGCGGTGCATCCCCTGATGGACGTCAGCGTGCTGCCCGACCGCTGAGGCCCCAACTTCGAGGAGGCTCGACGTGAGCGACGCCCCCGTGTACAGCGATCGCTTCGTCACCGCGCTCGGTGATGCCGCTCACCGGCATCGGCGCCAGCGCCGCAAGGGGACCGACGTGCCCTACGCGGCCCACCTGCTGGCGGTCGGCGCGCTGGTGTGGGAGGACGGCGGCGACGAGGACGAAGCGATCG
>CAYQMQ010000241.1:0-3691 GCA_964418395.1 uncultured Actinomycetota bacterium | reverse complement strand
TCGCCCACGCCGGCTACGCCGCCGTCGGCCTGCTGGCGCTCAGCCGCGACGGCACGGCCGCGACGATGTTCTACCTGCTGGCGTACGCGATCATGTCGCTGGGGGCCTTCGGGGTGCTCGGCGTCCTCGAGCGCCGCCAGCGCAAGGCGATCGCGATCAGCGAGCTGGCCGGGCTGGGACAGCGCGCGCCGCTGCTGGCCGGCATGTTCGCCCTGTTCCTGCTGTCGCTCGCGGGGCTGCCGGGAACCGCCGGGTTCATGGCCAAGCTCGGCGTGGTGCGCGCCGCCGTCGACTCGGGCCACATCGCCTTGCCGGTGGTGCTGGTGGTCTCTAGCGTCATCGCCGCCTTCTTCTACATCCGGGTCATCGTGGCGATGTTCATGGACGACGAGCCCGCCGAGTTGGCCGACGTCCCCGTGCCCGAGAGCACCGGCTCCGCGGCCGGGCTGTCGGCCGCGGCCGCCGCCGTGGTCGTGCTGGGGGTCCTGCCGCCGGCGGTGATCGACCTCGCCGAGCGCGCCGCCACCTTCGCTGGCTGAACGGATGTCGCCCCTCCACGACGCCATCGACGACCTCGCCCGCCGGGGCGCGGAGCGGGGCGTCGACCTGCGGCCGCGGCTGGCCCGCGTCGAGCAGCGGCTGCGCGCCGCCGTCGACGCCGACCTCCCGGTGCTGGCCGAGTCGGGCCACCATCTCGTCGACGCCGGGGGCAAGCGATTCCGGCCGATGCTCGTGCTGCTGTCGGGCTCGCTGGGCGGTCCCGATCCCGGGGACGACGCGCTGGTCGAGGCCGGCGTCGTCGTCGAGCTGGTGCATCTGGCCACGCTGTTCCACGACGACGTCATCGACGGCGCCGAGACCCGTCGCGGCACCGTCGCCGCGCACGTGCGCTGGTCGAACACCACCGCGATCCTCACCGGCGATCACCTGCTGGCCCGGGCCAGCGAGCTGGCCGCCGATCTCGGCGTGGAGGTCACCAGGATCATGGCGCGCACGATCGCCGCGCTGTGCGCCGGCCAGATCCGCGAGGTGCAGGGCTCGCGCCAGGCACGGGAGCACGGCATGGTCCCTGTCGAGCCGGACCGGACCCACTATCTGGCGGTCATCACCGACAAGACGGCGTCGCTGATCGCCTCGGCCTGCCGGCTCGGCGCGCTGCTGTCCGGGTTGTCGGGCGAGGCGGTCGAGGCGATGACCGCCTACGGCCACCACCTGGGGATGAGCTTCCAGATCGCCGACGACGTCCTCGACCTCGCCAGCGACCCGGACGAGTCGGGCAAGGAGGCCGGCACCGACCTCAAGGAGGGCGTGCGGACGCTGCCGGTGCTGCACGCCCTCGAGGCCGACGGCCCCGACTCGACGCTGGCCCGTCTGCTGACCGAGGCGAGCGACGACGCCGTCGATCAGGCCCTGGGGCTGCTGCGGGGCCACCCGGCGCTGGAGCTGGCACGCGAGGACGCCCGCCAGGAGGCCGCCGCCGCCCGGGGTGCCCTGTGCAACCTCGACGACTCGGTGACCTCCGAGGTGGTGCGCGAGGGCCTCGCCGAGCTCGCGGACTACGCCGCCACCCGCGTGGGGTGAGCGGCGCGCTCGCGCACGGTCGATGATTAGGCGGTCGGGAGACCAGCCACGTACACTTCGGCGTGGGGCGCCTCCTTCGCCGGACGGGCGAGGGAGGGAGATCGTCCTCCCCCGCTCCGACCCCGGTGCGGGGGACGTCGGACGCTGTCACCCTGGATGCGACGACCGGCATGAGGGAGGTCATGACCGAGTACTACGAGGCCTACACCACCGTCTTTGCCCTCGCCGTGGCCGGTGCGCTGTTGGTGGCGGTCGCGTTCACCGCCAATCGTCTGGTCAGCCCCGACCGCAAGTACGGCGGCAAGCTGTCGACCTACGAGTGCGGCATCGATCCGGTGGGCCAAGGATGGTCTCAGACCCACATCCGCTACTACCTGTTCGCGTTCCTCTTCGTGGTCTTCGACGTGGAGACGCTGTTCATCTTCCCGTGGGCCGTGGTGCTCGGCGAAGCCGGTGAGGCGCAAGGGTTCATGCTCGGGGTGATGCTGGTCTTTCTGTTCTTCGTGACCCTCACCCTGCCCTACGAGTACAAGAAGGGTGTGTTGAAGTGGGTCTGATCGAAGAGCACGAGGTCCCACAGCCGATCAAGTTCGTGCTCAACTGGGGACGCAAGTACTCGCTGTGGGTCATGAACTTCGGCCTGGCGTGCTGCGCCATCGAGTTCATCGCGACGTCCGCGGCCCGCCACGACTTCATGCGGCTGGGGGTCATCCCCTTCGCCCACGGCCCCCGCCAAGCCGATCTGATGGTCGTGGCCGGCACCCTGACCGACAAGATGGCCCCGGCGATCAAGCGCCTGTACGACCAGATGCCCGAGCCGAAGTACGTCATCAGCTTCGGCTCCTGCTCCAACTGCGGCGGCCCCTACTGGGACAGCTACTCGGTCACCAAGGGCGTCGACCAGATCGTGCCCGTCGACGTGTACGTGCCGGGGTGTCCGCCACGCCCGGAGGCGCTGCTGGAGGGCATCGTCAAGCTGCAGGAGCAGATCGGCGACGAGTCGCTCAAGGAGCGCTACGCCGAGCGCGATCAGCGCCAGCCGATCGTTGCCGGAGGCGGCGACCCCACCCGCCATCCCCTCGACGACCCGATGTAGCACCGGTTTGTCCGTGTCCCCTGCGAGACAACAGGAACCCGCTGGTGACGCCCGAGGAGCTCCAAGGCCACTTCACCGACGCGCTGGGTGACCAGCTCGTGGCGACAGAGATCGCCTACGGCCAGCTGACCGTGACCGTCGAGCCGCACGTGCTCGTCGACGCCGCTCGGATGTGCAAGGAGGACCCCCTCCTCGACTGCGCCTTCTTCGACTTCATGAGCGGGGTCGATCTCGGTGAGGACGGGTTCGCGGTGGTCACCCACGTCTACAGCCCCCGCCACCGCCACCACGTGAGCCTGCGGGCCGTGGCGCCCGGCGGGCGCGACGACCCCCGGCTGCCGTCCATCACCTCCGTCTACCGGGGCGCGAACTGGCACGAGCGGGAGACGTGGGACATGTTCGGGGTGGTCTTCGAGGGCCATCCCGGCTTGGCGCCGCGCCTGTTGACGGTGGAGAACTTCGAGGGCTGGCCGCTGCGCAAGGACTTCAAGCTCATCTCCCGCCTGGCCAAGGCGTGGCCGGGCGAGAAGGAGCCCACCGAGGTCAAGCCCGCCACGGAGGGCGAACAGGCCGCCGACGGCGAGCGTTCGGCGCAGGCCGCCGGTGAGGACAAGTCGCAGGCCGCCAAGGACCGCGTGGCCGAGGCCAAGGCCAAGGCCGCCGAGATGCGCAAGAAGAAGGCTGAGGAGCGGGCGGCCGAGCAGCGCGGCGCGCAGCGACCCGACGAGGGCGCGGCCACCGCCGGCGACTCCGCGGGGGCCGAGGGAGCGCCTGCCACCGAGGAGTCCGCGGTCGAGCCCGAGTCGGCCGTGGAGGTCGACGACCCCGCCCGCGAACGCACCGCCGCCGAGGGCGACCAAGCCACCGGCAGCGCCCCGGGCACCGACACCGAGGGCTACGAGGCCGCCCAGGCCGAATCGGCCGAAGGGGCCCCCGCCGGCACCGAGCCCGAGCCGGATTCCGACAGCGACGACTCCGACGACGAGCGAGGCTGACCATGAGCGAGACGCTGGC
>CAYQMQ010000240.1:0-3698 GCA_964418395.1 uncultured Actinomycetota bacterium | reverse complement strand
CACGACGAACTCGTCGCCGGCGAAGCGCCCGAACAGGTCGTCCTCGCCGACCGCGTCGGCGACCCGGCGCGCCAGCACCCGCAGCACGGCGTCGCCCATCTCGTGGCCGTGCAGGTCGTTGATCTCCTTGAACCCGTCGAGGTCGAGGAAGACCACCGTCACCGGCGGGCCGGCGGGGTCGGCGAGCCGTTCGCCGAGCGCGTCCAACAGCCACCGGCGGTTGGGCAGCCCGGTGAGGTCGTCGTGGTGGAGGTGGGCCCGCACCGCCGCCTCGGCACGCTCCTGGTGGCGCAACAGGCCCATCACGCGGGCGAGCACGAGGATGCCGACGCCGACGCCGCCGGCCACCGCCAGCACCGCGCCCTCTGCGGCCCAGCGCAGCGACAGCGGGGCCACCAGCAACGCGACGGCGAACACCACCAGCCGCAGGCCGCTCGCCCGCGAGACGCCTTCTGTCACCGGCTCGTTCAACCTCCCCATCGAGGGATGCAACGCGGCGGTGCCGAGGACCACGGCGCTGCCCAGCCACAGCGCGCCGCCGACCCAGCCGGGGTTCCACCGCCCGAACAGCCCGAGCTCGGCGGCGGCCAGCTGGGCGACCAGCGTCCCCGCCATCGCGGCCAGCGCCAGCCATCCGGCCAGCGGGCGGGAACGGGTGGCCAGCAGCGCCCGGACCAGCGCCGCGACCGCCGCGGCCGGCAGCATCGGCGACAGCGCGGCGATCAGCTGGCGGCTCAACCCACCGGCGGCGAGCGACAACGGCGCGAGCCCGACGCTCCACAGCACCGTGACCAGCGCCAGCCACACGATGACCGCGTCGAGGTGCGTGGTGGCCTGCCCCTGGGCGGTGCGGCCGGCGGCGAGCTGCACCGCCCACAGCGCGAACCCGCCGAGCGCGGCCATGGCCAACAGCTGCTCGAAGGTCACCCAGCGCGCGTCGAGAGCCAGCGCGGGGGCGCTGACCACGGCGCTGGCCAACAGCAACAGCACCGCGGCCAACAGCGTGAACCACGGCCGGGGCGCGGCCGGGCGGTGCACCCGGATGCCGGCGACCACGGCCGCGGCGGTGGCGGCCAGCACGCCGGGCAGCAGCCAGCTGCGCGCCGCGGCCTCGTCCAGCGCGGGGTACGCGCCGGCCGCGGCCAGTCCGAGTACCAGGAAGGCGATCCACGCGAGGCCGCTCACGGTCGACCTCCCACCACGCCGCGGGCTCCGACGGCGACACGTTCGCCCCCGTGCGCGATGGCCACGGCGGCGGCTCCCGCATCCGTCAGCGTCCTCGCTGTCCCCCGATACGTCACCCTCGGAGGATCGGCAGGTTCCCCGCCGGCTTGAACGAGCGGGGGGTCATCGGCTCCCCGGCGGGCGGGCCGGGCAGCGTGCCCGGCAGGCCGGACAGCGTGCCCGGCGGGCCGGGGGCGTCAGCCGGCCAGGCGTCGCGCGGTGTCCTTGGCGGCGTAGGTGATGAGCAGATCGGCTCCGGCGCGGCGCAGGCTCAGCAGCGACTCGGCCATCACCCGGTCGACGTCCAGCCAGCCGCGCTCGCCGGCGGCGTGCAACATCGCGTGCTCGCCCGAGACCTGATAGCCGGCCACCGGCAGGCCGGTGGCGTCTTTGACCTGGCGCACCACGTCCAGATACGGCAGCGCGGGCTTGACCAACAGCAGGTCGGCGCCCTCAGCGACGTCGGCGAGGGCCTCGCGCACCCCCTCGGCGGCGTTGGCCGGGTCGAGCTGATAAGCGGAGCGATCGCCGAAGGAGGGGGCGGACTCGGCCGCGTCGCGGAAGGGGCCGTAGAACGCGCTGGCGTACTTGGTGCAGTAGCTCATGATCGCGCACGCTTCGGCGTGGCCGGCCCCGTCGAGGGCGGCGCGGATCGCGGCGACCATGCCGTCCATCATCCCCGACGGCGCCACGACGTCGGCCCCGGCCTCGGCCTGGGCCACCGCCGCGGCCGCGTAGCGCTCGTTGGCGGCGTCGTTGTCCACCGAGCCGTCGGCGCGCAGCGGCCCGCAGTGGCCGTGGTCGGTGTACTCGTCCAGGCACGTGTCGGCGGCCAGCACCAGCGCGTCGCCGTGGTCGGCGCGCAGGTCGGCCAGCGCCTGCTGGGCGATCCCGTCGGGGTTCCACGCCTCGCTGCCCTCGGCGTCCTTGCGCGCCGGGATCCCGAACAGCAGCACGGTGCGCACCCCGAGGCTGGCGAGCTCTTTGGCCTCGGTGCGCAGGCTCGCGCGGGTGTGCTGCACCACCCCCGGCATGGACGGGACCGGCTGGGGCTCGTCGACGCCTTCCTTGACGAACAGCGGCGCGACCAGCTCGGACGGGTGCAGCCGCGTCTCGGCGACGACCTCGCGCAGCGCGGCGGTGCGCCGCAGCCGACGCGGGCGCGACTGCGGAAACGGCGCGGGCTCCATGCCGACCAGCCTAGTCCGCGCCGCTGCCGGTAGTGGCCGTGTAGCAGCCGCTCAAGCAGCGAAGCGGTAGCGGCCCTATAGCAGCATCAGCCGCGGTCGGACGTCGGCGGCTCGCCGATCGCCTTCCACGCCAGCGGCAGCACGGCGGCGCCGGCCAGCGACTTGAGCGCGTCGCCCACCAGGAACGGCAGCGCCCCCTTGGTGATCGCCTCGACAGCGCCCATCTGGGCGACGAGGCCGAGCCACACGGTGCCGAGCACGAGGATCAGCGCGCTGCCGGCCAGGAACGCGCCGAACGTGCCCAGCGGCCCGCGGTCCCAGCCACGGCGGGCCAGCCAGCCGGTCAGACCGGCGGCGATGACAAACCCGGCGAAGTACCCGCCGGAGGAGCCGACGACCACGTCCAGGCCGGTGGTGCCGGCCTCGCCGCCGGCGAAGAACGGCATGCCGAACACGCCCGAAGCCACGTACAGCACCTGCGACGCCACCCCGCGTGCCGGGCCGAGCGCCGCCCCGGCCAGCAGCACCCCGAAGGTGCCGCCGGTGATCGGCACGGGGCTGAAGCCCAGCGGGATGCGGATGTGGCTGGCGGCGGCCGTCAGCGCGGCGCCGGCGACCACCAGCGCGGTGACGGCCAGAACCCGCAGCACGGTGCGCACCCACACGTTGTCGGTGGACAGCTCCACCGGCACCGTGTCGATCAGGACGGGACGGAGGGCGGCGGGCGGGGAGGTGGTCATGGCAGGGCCCCTTGCGGACGGTGAAATCGGCCGGCGAGCGGCCCGCATGCTACTCACGCGCCCGCGCGGGCCCCAACCCTCGTGTGTCGAATATCTTGAACATAGCTGGATTATTCGACACACGGGCAGCGGGGCATGGTCAGCGGGACACGGTCAGCGGGCGGCTCGCCGGTCGAGCTCGGCGCGCAGCGTCTCCTTGTCGACCTTGCCGGTGGCGCCCAGCGGCAGCGCGTCGCGGACGGCCACGGTGCGCGGCACCGCCGCCGGGCCGAGCTCGGCGCGGGCGCGGGCGCGCAGCGCCGCCGGGTCCACCTCGCCGCCCGGCGCCGGGACCACGACGGCGGCCACCGCCTCGCCGGCGACCGGATCGGTCACGGCCAGCACGGCGACGTCGGCGATCCCGCCCACGCCGCGCAGCACGTGCTCCACCTCGGCGCTGGCGATGGTGGCGTCGCCGCGCAGCACCACGTCGCGGCGCCGGCCGCGCAAGCTGACGGCGCCGTCGGCGGCGACGACGCCCAGGTCGCCGGTGGGAAGCCACCCG
>CAYQMQ010000239.1:0-3698 GCA_964418395.1 uncultured Actinomycetota bacterium | reverse complement strand
CCAGCCCTTCGGCGAGGGCGACCTGCAGCACCCCCACCACCGAGCAGGCCTTGACCGCATACATCACGTCGCCGTCACCGATCGCCTCCCGGTAGGCGCGCATGCGCGCCCGCAGGTCGGCCTCGTCGATCACCCACAGCGGCGTGCCGAACTGGGCGGCGAGCTCGTCGACCGCGCAGCCACCCACCGCGACGAGCCGGTCGTCGTCGAACGCCGCCGTGGCGGGAAACGGCGGCGAGCCGGGCGTGGCCGCCGCCGTCACATCCGCTCCGGCGCGGTGACGCCGAGCAGGCCGAGCGCGGCCGCCAGCACCTGCCACGTGGCCCGGCACAGCCAGTACCGCGCGGCGGTGAGCTCGGCGTCGTCGGTGACCACCCGGCATTCGGTGTAGAACTTGTGGAACGCCTCGGCGACCTCTTCGGCGTACCGCGCGACCTTGTGGGGGGCGCGCTCGTCGGCGGCTTCGGCCAGGCGCTCGGGGTAGGCGCCGAGGCGGCGGATCAGCTCGAGCTCGTGCTCGGTGTCGAGGCGCTCGAGGGCGGCCTCGGCGGGGTCGCCGGGCTCGACGCCGCGCTCGGTGGCGGTGCGCACGATGCCGGCGATGCGCGCGCTGGAGTACTGCACGTAGTAGACGGGGTTGTCCTTGTCGGCGCGCACGACCGCCTCGAGGTCGAACTCGATCGCCACCTCGGCCGAGTAGCGCAGGAACGTGTAGCGCGCCGCGTCGGCGCCGACCTCGTCGATGAGCTCGTCGAAGGTGACGAACTCGCCCGCCCGGGTGCTCATCTTGGCCGGCTCGCCACCGCGCAGCAGGTTGACGAACTGGTGCATGACCACCTCGACCCGCGCCGGGTCGTAGCCCTGGGCGGCCGCGGCGGCCTTCAGCCGCGGGATGTAGCCGTGGTGGTCGGAGCCGAACACGTAGATGAGATGGTCATAGCCCCGGGCGAACTTGTCGGCGACGTAGGCGCAGTCGGCGGCGTAGTAGGTGGGCTGGCCGTCGCTTTTGATGACCACGCGGTCTTTCTCGTCGCCGAAGGCGGTGGTGGCCACCCACGTCGCCCCGTCGGCGTCGTAGGCGTGGCCGGCCTCGCGCATGCGCGCGATCGCCGCGGGGATCCCGTCGGGCCCGTGCAGGCGGCGCTCGCCGAAGAAGACGTCGTGGCGCACCCCGAGCCGCTCGAGGGTGGCGGTGATCCGGGCCAGCATCCGCTGGTAGGCCACCTCGGTGACCGCCTCGGCGTCGTCGGGGTCGAAGCCCTCCGCACCCAGCTCGCGGGCCAGCTCCACGATGTAGGCGCCGTGGTAGCCGTCGGCGGGCGGGTCCTGGCCGCGCATCGCCGCCTGCACGGAGCGGCCGAGCAGCCGCATCTGGTTGCCGGCGTCGTTGAAGTAGTACTCGCGGGTGACCGACCAGCCTTGCCGGGCCAGCACGCTGGCCAGCGCGTCGCCGAGAGCCGCCTGGCGGCCGTGGCCCACGTGCAGCGGCCCGGTCGGGTTGGCGCTGACGAACTCGACGTTGGCCGACCGCCCCGCGGCGGCGGCCGAGCGCCCGTAGCCGTCCCCCTCGGCGATGACGGTGCGCACGACGTCGGCGAGCGCGCCCTGCGACAGGTGGAAGTTGATGAAGCCCGGCCCGGCGATCTCGACCTGCTCGACGCCCGCCGGCGTGCCGAGCGCGTCGACGATGCGCTGGGCGATCTCGCGTGGCGGGGCGCCCACCGGCTTGGCCAGCTCCATGGCCACGTTGGTGGCCCAGTCGCCGTGCTCGCGGTGACGGGGACGCTCGAGCTCCGGTTCGTGGTCGGGCAACCCCGCTTCGGCCACAGCGGCGCGCAGCGCGACGCTGAGCTGCTCGGGGGTGATCACCGCAGCTCCTCCGTGCCGTTCCCGGGGCAGTCCTCCACGTTCGCGTCCCCCTCCGTCTCCCGGGCGGTCCCGCCCTCGGAGCTCCCGCCGCCGGCCACCAGCCGGTCGACGAGCTCGAGCAGCTCCTCGGGGTCGAAGGGCTTGGTGACGTAGGCGTCGGCGCCCAGATCGGTGCCGCGCTTGACGTCGGTGCCCATCGCACGGGCGGTGAGAAACGCCACCGGGATGTGGGCCGTTCGCTCGTCGCCTTTGAGCTGTTGCGCCACTTCCCACCCGTCGATTCCGGGCATCATGATGTCCAGCAGCACGAGATCGGGATGTTCGGCGGCGACCTGCGCCAGCGCGTCCGAGCCGTCGACAGCAAGGCGCACCTCGTAGCCCTCGAGCTCGAGGTTGACCTCCAACAACCCCCGGATCACGGGGTCGTCGTCGACCACCAGCACACGTGGCACGGCGCCTCCTGGGAAGGTTGAGGGCCTGGATCGCAAATGCTAATGGCCCCGTCTCGCCGACGCCGATGCCGCATTCGAGTGGACCGATGACCGAACCCGAGCCCGAGCCCGCCGCCCCCGTCGAGCCCACCCGACTGGCCGAGACGCACAGCGCGTGCGTGCTGCTGGTCGGCGACCGGGTCTACAAGTGGAAGAAGCCGGTCGACTTCGGCTTTCTCGACTTCACCCGCCTGGAGCAGCGCGAGCAGGCCTGTGCGCGCGAGCTGGAGCTGAACCGGCGCCTGGCCCCGGACGTGTACCTGGACGTGGCCACCCTGCACGCCTCGGACGGCTCGCCGGTCGAGCACACGCTGGTGATGCGGCGCCTGCCCGACGAGCGACGCCTGTCGGCGCTGGTCACCGCCGACGAGCCCGTCGGCGACTGCCTGCGCGACGTCGCCCGGCAGGTGGCCAGCCTGCACGCGCGCACGCGGACGGCCGATGCCGTCGAGCCGGCCTCCCGCGACGCGTTCCGGGCCAACTGGGACGACAACCTCGACGTGTTGCGCGACCACGCCGGCACGATCGTCGAGGGCGACGAGGTCGAGCGCGTCGCCGAGCTCGCCCACGGCTATCTCGCCGGGCGCGACGAGCTGTTCGCCGCCCGCGCCGAGCTGGCCTGCGACGGCCACGGCGATCTGCTCGCCGACGACATCTTCTGCCTCGACGACGGCCCGCGGATCATCGACTGCCTGGACTTCGCCGACCGCTTGCGGATGGGCGATCCCCTGCTGGACGCGGCGTTTCTGGCCATGGACCTGGAGCGGCTCGGCCGCCGCGACCTGGCCGAGTGGTTCCTGGGCTGGTACGGCGAGTTCAGCGGCGAGCCGATGCCGGCCACGCTGGTGTGCCACGACGTGGCCTACCGCGCCCACGTGCGCGCCAAGGTCGCGTGTCTGCGGGCCGATCAGGGCGAGCCCACCGCCGCCGATCAGGCCCGGGCGCTGCACGCCCAGTGCCGGGACCGGCTGTTGGAGGGCCAGGTCGCGCTGGTGGCGGTCGGCGGCCTGCCGGGAACCGGCAAGTCGACGGTGGCCGCCGGCATCGCCGACGCGCACGGCTGGTCGCTGCTATCGACCGACGCGGTGCGCAAGGAGCTGGCCGGCGCCCAGCGCACCGAGCGCATGGACGCCGAGCACTACACCGTGGAACGACGCGGGGCCGTGTACCAGGAGCTGCTCGAGCGGGCCGACCACCTGCTGGCCCGCGGCGAGCCGGTGGTGCTGGACGCGTCGTGGAGCGAGCCGGAGTGGCGCGAGGCGGGCGAGCAGCTCGCCGGCCGGCGGTCGGCCCGCTGGGTGCCGGTGCGCTGCGAGACGCCGTTGGCGGTGGCCCACG
>CAYQMQ010000238.1:0-3705 GCA_964418395.1 uncultured Actinomycetota bacterium | reverse complement strand
CCGGTGGGGCCAGATTGCCCGGCCGATCGTCTCCGCCGAATGAGGGTGGCGCACCGTCGGGCGACCGACCCGTCGACTGCGAGGGGACAGGCTCGTCGCTTGTCGGCATCGACCTCACCTTCATCCGTCCACGTGATCTGGAGACGGAAAACCCTCGGGTCTCGGCAGCGAGTGCCCGGGACGGCCCGCTCGTGTCGTGTCGCTCTAGCGGACGCCGGATGTCGGGACAGCGCACCACCCCTGGCCGGCGTTACCTGCCAGAACAGGATTTTCGGACTTTTCAAACCGAGTGGATTGGCGGGCCGGCACGGCACGCGGCCCGCCAACAGCGACAGCCCATTCGAGCGCGGCCACCGACGAGCCCCGGTTCCCTCGGCGCCTGCCTAGATCGCCGGCTGCTGTTAGGCGAGTGAACTCGTCGCTCATCAGCATCAGAATCGCCCTTGTGCAGACCGTCGGCGAAGCGGGAAGACGCAAACCCGGGATGGCGCGACGTCGCGGTCTCGGTGTTGGGGTCGGACACGAAGAACGATAGTCAAGCCGAGCCGACCCAATCACCCCCAGATGGCCAGCCCGATGGGCCCGATGGGCAGGGTCGATGTGGCCTTCCGGGCAAGATGTGCTGGCCACCTAGCACACTCCCACCACGCTCCCACCCCCAGGCAGAGGGGCTCGAGTCGAATCGCGTACCTGAGCGGTCCCTGCTCGGGGAAGTCCGAAGGGCGCCCACGACGAACATAGTGCCGCCGTCCGTGCGACCGTCAGCGCTCCCTGACCTTTGACGTGAAGCCTCTCTCCGCAGCGGCAGCGTACCGGGTGCTGAGTGCCGTCGGGCGATCAGTGGTCGAGTGAGTCGCGTCCCTGGCGGGTGATGGTGTAGACGCGCCGGCCCGGGCCGGGGCCGGACAGGTCCCAGTGGGAGGTCACCAGCCCGTCGGCCTCCAGCCGGGCCAAGATCCGGTAGACGTGGCGGGGGCTGGTGGGGCTGGCGTGACCCTGGGAGACCAGGTGGCGCCACACGGCGTAGGCGTGGGTGGGTGATGCAGCGAGGTGGGCCAGGGCCGGGCGGCGCAGGCCGCTGTCGGCCCGTGCTCGCTTTCCCCTCGGGCGACGGCTGTGCCGGGTGGGTTCGTCGCGTGTCATGAGGCGGCCCTCGGCGTGTAGGGCGGTGGGGTCGGTGAGGACGACGGCGACGTCGTTGCGTTGGCGAGTCAGCGCTGCGATGTCGGTGTCGAGATCGTCGAGGCGCTGACCCAACAACCGGCGAGCGATCGCACACGGACACCGGCCGGCGTCTTGGACGTCCAACAGCCGTTTGATGTCGGCCAGGGCGAGTCCGAGCCGTTGGGCGCGTTTGACGGCCGCCAGCCGATCGAGGGTCTCGGCGGGAAAACGTCGAGCGTTGTCGGGACCCCGCGGCGGTTCGGGCACCAATCCGATCCTGAGGTAGTAGCGGATCGTGTCGACTGCCAGCCCGGTGTGGGCAGCGAGCTGGGCGATCGTCAGACCCTCCATCCCCACCAACCGTACGGCTGTGAGCCCACTCCAAGACAAGCAGGGATCGCCGCAATCGCCTCGCACGATCGGGCAACCGTCCAGCGGTGGTGCGCTCGCAGGCGGTACCGGCCGACGAGCCCTATCCCGACGGGCGGTTGCATTGGAGTTAACTCCGATGCACTAACCTTCACGGTGTGACGGTCAGTTGCCGATACACGACACCAAGTCAGTGCCTTGTCAGCCTCCCCACGGACCAATGATGGCCCAGACCACCCTCTGTTCAGCCCCAAACACGCGGATCGCACAAGCCTAAAGCTTGCCCAGTAACGATCCGGGTGAGAACCTCGGCGTCTCGCATTTCCACGCGGAGCTGTTGCTATGACACTCGACCGGGTCGCGATCGTGTCGGTCCCCGTCACCGATCAGGAACGCAGCCGGCAATTCTACGTCGATCAGCTCGGATTCGAGATCGTGAGAGACAACCCCATGGGGCCAGCCCAGCGATGGCTCCAGGTCCGCCCGTCAAGCGGCGCCGAGACCAGCCTGACGCTGGTCACCTGGCTCGACTCGATGTCTCCAGGGTCGATGAAAGGCCTCGTAATCGAAACCGCCGAGGTCGATGCCGACCATCAACGGCTCACCGAAGCCGGCGTGACGGTGGGATCGATCGAGCAGGCCCCGTGGGGCCGCTACTTCCAGCTGCACGATCCTGACGGCAACGGCCTCGTGGTCCAGCAAACAAGGGAAGACACCTAGCGGGCCGAACTCCGTCGCTACCGAGCTTGCCCCTCGTCGCCCCCGAGAGACAGGCAGACCAGTACAACTCTGCCCCCGCGCGAAGACATTGGGTGCGGCAATCTCCCCGGCGATTCTCGCGCGCCGGGGGTGGTCGCGTCGCGAGCTGCTGGCACGAGCCCCACGTGGCAGCCAGGAAACTCCAGCACGCGGCCGTGTCCGAGCAAGAGTGTGAGCATGGGCGGCTATGGCCGACCACACCACCGCACCCAACGCCCCGACGCCGCAGGGGCCGCTCGCCTACCTGCCAGGGGCTGATCGGCTCGAGGCCGACGCGGTGCTCGACGCCTTCACCCGATGGGTGGCCGATCAGGGCCTGACCCTGTATCCCGCCCAGGAAGAGGCGCTGCTCGAGCTCGCCGCCGGCTCGAACGTGATCCTGGGTACCCCTACAGGCTCCGGCAAGAGCCTCGTGGCTGCTGGCGCGCACCACGCGGCGCTCGCCCAGGGCACGCGCACGTTCTACACCGCGCCGATCAAGGCACTGGTGTCGGAGAAGTTCTTTGCGCTCACCGCGCTGTTCGGCCCCGACAACGTCGGGCTGATGACCGGCGACGCCACCGTCAACGCCGACGCGCCGATCGTGTGCTGCACCGCGGAGATCCTCGCCAACATCGCACTACGCGACGGGCCGGACTCCGACGTCGGCCAAGTGGTGATGGACGAGTTCCACTTCTATGCCGAGCCGGACCGCGGCTGGGCCTGGCAGGTGCCGCTGCTGGAGCTGCCCCGCGCCCAGTTCCTGCTGATGTCGGCGACGCTGGGCGACACGAGCTTTTTCCAGGATGACCTCACTCGACGCACGGGCCGGGAAACCGCAGTCATTGACCACGCGGAACGGCCCATCCCACTGGCGCACCGGTACGTGACCACGCCAGTGCACGAAACCGTCGAGGAGTTGCTCGCTGCTGATCAGGCACCGATCTACATCGTGCACTTCG
The DNA here is from genome assembly GCA_964418395.1 of uncultured Actinomycetota bacterium. Taxonomy (GTDB): domain Bacteria; phylum Actinomycetota; class Nitriliruptoria; order Euzebyales; family Egibacteraceae; genus QS-5-72-10. Next base: position 472 of record CAYQMQ010000238.1, on the reverse strand, counting down.
AGCAAAAAGCCGCGCTCGAGCGCGCGCAGGCGCTGACCAGCATGAAGGTCGCCAGCCGCGCCGAGCGGGACGCGATCGCCGACGAGATCGGCGGGTTCCGCTTCGCCCGAGGGTTCGGTCCCACGCTGTCGCGGCTGCTCCGCCACGGCATCGGAGTCCATCACGCGGGCCTGTTGCCGAAGTATCGCCGGCTGGTCGAGCGGCTCAGCCAGCAGGGCCTGCTGAAGGTCATCTGCGGCACCGACACGCTCGGGGTCGGCATCAACGTGCCGATCCGTACCGTGCTGTTCACCGGCCTGGCCAAATACGACGGATCGCGCACGCGGCTGCTACGGGCACGCGAGTTCCACCAGATCGCGGGCCGAGCCGGCCGGGCGGGCTATGACACCTCGGGGCTGGTGGTCGTCGAGGCGCCAGACCACGTCGTGCAAAACGCCAAGGCGACCGCCAAGGCCGCAGACGATCCGAAGAA
>CAYQMQ010000237.1:0-3714 GCA_964418395.1 uncultured Actinomycetota bacterium | reverse complement strand
CAGCGGCATCGACGCCGCCCTGGCCGCCGGGATGATCGCGGTCGGGGTCGGCCCGCCCGAGCGGGTGGGCCACGGCCACGACCGCGTCGACCGCGTGGCCGACCTCGGTGTCGAGCGGCTGCGCCGGGCGGCTACGCGCCGCTGACGCCGCCGCGCACGGCCGGCGCTTCCCGCCGCAAGCACGAACCCCTTGCGCTGGCGCCGCCGTCGATGGGAGACTTGTCCAGATCGCGACCGCGATCGGTCCAGGCGGGACCGGTTCAGGGCGCAGGGGCGGAGAGTCGAGGCGGATGAGCGAGGCCAGCCTGTACCGTCGGGTCACGCGCACCGCGCAGGACCCGCCCGGCGGCGTGCCAGAGGGGTGGGGGTTCCTCCGCGTGCACATATACGGCGAGTATGAGCCCGACCGGGGCGAATGGTGGAAGGCCACCGCCGAGTACGGCCGCTGCGATCAGTCCAGCGGCACCCGCCGCCTCATCGGCGCGGGCCCGAGCGTGCGGGCCGCGCTGTCGGCTCTTGAGCAGCGCCTGAAGGACCCCTACGCGGCGCGCCGCAAACACGCCAAGGGCGGCTGGGACACCAACCTCGAGCCCGGCCAGGTGGTGGAACGCCCCTGAGCGCGGCTCAACCCGCCAGCTGGCAGTGCCACGCCCGGGCGTACCACAGCAGCCGCGACCCGCGCGGGGTCAAGTCGATCACGCCGCTGTTCCACAGGTCGTGCACTTCCTGGGTGTCGGACACGGCCTGCGGCAGCGGGATCCGACGCTCGCCCACCTTCTCGACGGTGGCGAACGTGTCGCGTGCGGCCTCCAACAACTTGTCCTCGGCCTGCAGGCTGCCGGTGGGCAGCAGCAGCCGGCCACCGGGCTGCAGCCACCGCGGGACCTCCTCGATCATGCGGATCGGCAGCTCCACGCCCATCTCCCCGCCGCCCCGTCCGCTGGGGAACCAGCCGCTGACGCGCGCGAGAAGGTCGGGGATGCCCGAGACATCGCCGATCAGGAGGTCGGGGGTCACGTCGGCGGGGACGGGCTCGAAGAGGTCGCCGCTGGCGAACTCGGTGCGGTCAGCCACCCCGAGCCGCTCGGCGTTCTCGGCGCCGACCTCGGCGGTGTCCGGGGCGTTGTCGACCCCGATCACCCGGCCCGCGCCCAGCAGCGCGGCGACGATGGCCAACACCCCGCTGCCACATCCCATGTCGACGACGGTCTCGCCCTCCTCGACGTCGAGCGCCTCACCGAGCAGCAGCGAGATGCTGGTCGGAGGGAACGTGTGCTCCGAGAGCAGGACCTCGAACGGCCCACAGCGTCCTTTCCACTCGAACGCAGTCCGGCCCGCCTCTTGGTGGACGCTCATCGGTCACCTTTCTGCACTGCGTGGTCGACCCGGCCGGGCCGGCAGGACGCCCTCACAGGCTAGAGGATCAAGCCCGCCGCGCACGTCGGCCGTGATGGCCCACCCGACCAACCGGCGGCACGGGTGGGCGCGCGAGCCGGTCGACGGCGAGGACCGGACCCTTGCCCATACCAGCGCGGCGGAACATCGGGCATCATGGAGCCATGAGCAGCGACGAGCCGGCCGACGGTGACGATGCCACGCCTCGGGTCACCGAGGGTGGTGATGACGCCACCCGCCGCGTCAACGACGATGACGCCACCCGCCGTGTCGACGACGCCCAGCAGCCGGCGGGGGCTCGCCGGTACGCCTACGAGCAGAGCCCCGAGACGGCATGGCCCACCCAGCCCACCGGCGCGGCCGACAGCCGCGGATCCGGGACCGCCGCGCCCCGGTCCGCCGAGCCAGCGCGCCGGCGGGGCCGCGACGTCCTCGCCGGGCTCATCGGCGCGCTCGCCGGCATCATCGTCACCACCGTCGTCGTCGCGCTGACCACCAGCAGCGGGGCGGTGGGCACCGACCCGGTCGCCGACCAGCGCGTCGAAGCGCTCGAGGCACAAGTGGCCGATCTCGAGGCCCAGCTCGTGGAAGCCGAGGCGCGGCGGGCCGAAGCGGAGGCCGCGACCGGCACGCGCGACGACCAGCTCGAGCAGCAGCGCCAAGCCCTCGAGGAGCGCGCCGACGCGCTCGAACAGCGCGAAGCCGAGCTCGACCGGCGCCAAGCCGCCCTCGACGAGCGGGAGGCGACCCTGGCTCAGCGCGAGCGCGACGCGTCCGACCAACCCGCCGAACCCGACGAGCCCCCCGATCCCGCATCCGGCGAGAGCCCCCTGATCGACACCGAGGGGGCCGCCGACCAGGTGATCGAGTGGTTGCGCGACCTGTTCCAGTCCGCCAGCTGACGCGTCGGTCCGACACTCGCTCCGCCCGCCCGGAGCCACTGTCGGACTAACTCGGACCGCTCAACTCAGAGCGCCCGATTCGTCCGGCTCGTCGGCCAGCCGCTGGCGTGCGGCGGCGACCGCGTCGGCGTCGATCTCGCGTAGGGGCCGGCCCAGGCGCTCGGCGGCCGCGGCGACGTCGTCGTGCTCGGCGGCCACCACCACGGCCTCGCCGGCGATCTCGCCGATCTTGACCCGCACCGGCGCCCCCTCCACGTCGACGTCGAGCCATCGCCGCGCCAGCGGATGCTTGGCCACCCGATGCCAGCGAACCCCGAGGGTGCCCGCCTCCCGCACCAACGTGTCGGCGAGGGTGGCGACATCGGCCTCGTCGGCCAGGGCCGTGAGGGTGTGGCCGGGCCGGCCCTTCTTCATGGCGGCGGGCACCGCCCAGGCGTCGTGGGCGCCCCGCTCGCGGAGCCGGTCGAGCACCACCGGCACGTGCTCGCCGGGCAGGTCATCGACGGTGGCCTCGACGATCACGGCCGGCTCGCCCGGCGCCCCGACGGCCTCGCCCACGAGCACCGTCAGCAGGCTGGGCTGCTCGCGCTCGGGATCGCCGCTGCCGTGGCCGGTCCCGGCCAGGCGCAACAGCGGTGGCCCCTCGACCGGCTCGGCCAGCGCCGCCACCAGGGCTGCCCCGGTCGGCGTGACCAGCTCCCGGCGCGGGGCGCCCGAGCCGCCGTGGATCACGAAGCCGCGCAGCAGCGCCGTGACCGCCGGCGGTGGCACGGTGAGCAGCCCGTGATCGGTGGCCACCGTGCCGGCCCCGACCGCCACCGGCCCGCAGGTGAGCCGGTCGATGCCGAGCGCCGCCAGCCCGGCACAGACCCCCACGATGTCCGCGGCCGTGTCCGCGTGGCCCAGCTCGTGGAGGACCACGCGGTCGGCGGAGGTGCCGTGGGCCTGCGCTTCGGCCTCGGCCAGGACGCGGAACGCGCGGCGGGCCGGCTCCCCCACGCGCTCGGGCAGCCCGGCGCGGGCCAGCACCGCCTCGGCGTCGGCGAGGGTCGGGATGCGCGGAGCCTCGTCGGGGACCTCCACCTCCACCTTGGTGGCCGCGACTCCGCGCAGGTGCACGGTGCGCGCCGACAGCGTCAAGCCGACACCGAGCGCGGCCACGGGGGCGGCGAGCTCCTCGAGCGGGGCGCCGGCGTCGACCAGCGCCCCCAGCAGCATGTCCCCGGCCAGGCCCTCGTCGGCGATCAGGTGAGCGGCGGTCACGCGCCAGCCCGTCTCTCTCCCGCCGCCTCTGACCTTCCCACCGTCCCAACCTCTGACCTTCCCGCCGTCCCCACCTCTGACCTTCCCGCCGTCCCCACCCGCAGGATGCGGCGGGCAGCCAGGGCGGCGCTGAACCCGCCGTCGATGTTGACGA
>CAYQMQ010000236.1:0-3761 GCA_964418395.1 uncultured Actinomycetota bacterium | reverse complement strand
GTATGCCTGTTCGACCTGGCGATCATCCCGGGTGAGCTGCCCGGTGATCTGGACCGCCTGTGCTGTCTGCCCACCGGTGTTGCGCACCTGTACTTGGAAAACATACGGCGGCTGGTCGGTATCGCCGATGGGGTCCACGCGGGTCCGCAGCGCCGGGGGGGGGGGGGCGTCGCGAACCGTCACCGCCTGGTAGCCAAGTAAGCCAAGGACGGAGACGAGAAGGACTCCACTAACCACTCCCACGACGAACTCAACGGTACGGACGGATGCACGCTCGTCCCCGTGTCCTTCACTGCCCATCGCATCCTCCTGATTCCCTCGAGTCTGGCTCAGGCCACCAGCCGCGCTCGGGCTCAGACCACCAACCGCGCAGCGGCCGCCCCGACGCCGGCCGGTAGCCCGAGTACGACCATCTCCATCACGCGTGTTTCGAGCCCCGTCCCCCCATATCGGCCAAAGGTCCACAGCAGGTAGGCGCTGACGGCCAACGCAACGACATAGGCGCCCCCGGTGAAGACCAGAAACGTCAGGCCCAAGCTCTCGGGCGCGTCCTGGCCCCCCTTGAACTCAAGCACGTACACGAAGGCGTGCATGACGAGCAACGAGAACACTATGAGAACCACTCCCTCCGCGGGCCCATGCTCCCCCCCAGCAGTACTACTTCTTCGGCCGGGGCGATACTTGCGGCAAACACCACCGCACCGGCCGTCATCACCAGCAACTCCTGATGGTAGGAGTTGCGCTGGTGAGTCCGTTGACCGCCCTGTCCCAGCTGGCGCCGGGCGAATGACGCGCCCACGGCGCCAGGAGGCGCCTGGATCACGATCACCGACAGCGACTCTCCCCAGTTGACCAGTGGATTGACGACCGACATGATCGTCAAGACCACCGCGGCGGTCACCAGCCCCACCGCGAATGCGGTGACCCCATCGAACGCGGCCGCGACCGCCCCCACCTTCTTACCACGTCGAAAACCGAAGTGATGCGACAGCCCCCCGACGAGAAACAGGGTGGCCACGACCAGCAGGGCGAGTCGCCATCGCGGGATCACCACCCCAAGCAACCACCTTTCCGTCATCAGCAACGCGGGAAGCCCCACGAGTAGGGCGCCACCGAAAGCCCGTCCCAGACCCTTCGCGGCGTCTAAAATCTCGCCACTAAGCTTCACCCTCGTCCTTTCATCTCTGAAAGGCTGTCAGCGCACCCGACCCGATCGTTTCTCTACCGCACACCGACCTGACAGGTCCCGGGGGTCGAGATGTAACGGTCCGGCCTGCGGGTAGGGCCGGTTTCAAACCTCGGTGCGCCACGGCATAAGCTAATGAATTGGCCCAGCGCCGGTGACAGCTGCAAGTCCACGCGTGGACTGGTGGCGAACGAGGAAGACAAGCCTAGGATAAGTAGCTTGCCTGGGCGAAGGACGCGGGATCAGCTACGTCCGCGATCGGCTATGCTCGAGCCACGCGTAGGTGAGGCTGGTGGTGCCCACGTAGACACTGTGGTGGATGACGTCGATAGTGACCGCCTGTCGACCGTAGCGCCACGTGGGCGCACCGATGCCGAGGGCGGGCAATAGTGCCTGCTGGCTGCCCCACATGGCGCCGTAGTGCGCCAGCGCCCCACTGACTCCCCGCAGACCGGCGGCGCCGATCAATCCGCGAATGGCGCCCTGGGCGATCCCATAGCCCCAGTGGCTGAGTTCGTTGAGATGGCTCTCGGAAGACTGGTCGGCGGGCTCGACGCCAGTGAGCTTTTCGACTGCCTGGGCTGGGACTGTGCTGCCGCTGCGACCGGTGACGAACTTCATCTCGATGATGTTGGATAGTGTCATAGCGGCCGTGCCCGCCGTTCCGGCGACCAGGCCTCTGCCTGCGGCGCCGGCGATGTCACCTACGCGCATCGTCATTCGGTCCTCGCTTGAGCTGAGCGGCTGAGGGCGGCGGTAGGCTGCCCGCCGATTCGGCTCATTATTCCTTGTCGCTGTTGGAAAGGGCTCTGCCTTCTTCGCGGGACCCGAGACGACAAGCGGTGTTGATCAGCGCCATGTGGCTGAAGGCTTGCGGAAAGTTACCGAGGAGTTGGCCGTTGTCGGCCTCGACCATCTCCGAGAGCAGTCCTACGTCATTGGCAGTGTCGAGCAGCCGTTCGAACAGCGTGACCGCGTCCTCGTGTCGGCCTTGCATGTCGAGGACGTCGGCGAGCCAGAAGGAGCACAGTAGAAACGCCGCCGAGGACTCCGCCTCTGCCGGGTCGGACTCGAATCGTCGGAGAAACCCATGCGGTTCGGTGCCGAGGCGCTCTTGGATGACCTCCACGGTCGTCAGCATCCGTTGGTCGCGGGCGTCGATGAAGCCCAGGGCAGGTAGGCGCAGCAGGCTGGCGTCGACCTCGTCTGCCCCGAATGTCTGGGTGAAATAGCCGCCGTCGGCAACCCCGTGCGACAGGATCCGGTCGGCGATGCGCTGCTTGGCCTCGCGCCAGCGGGCCAGGTCGGCGTCCCGGTCGGTGCGCTCGGCCAGGGCGATCCCTCGGTCAAGCGCGACCCACAGCAACGCCTTGGCGTGAACGTAGTGCTGCGGCTCGCCGCGCAGCTCCCAGATGCCGTGACCGGGCCTGTCCAGGCTGTCGGCTGCCGCTTCCACGAGGTCGCGCAGGAACAGCCAATCGTCGTCGCCCGCCTCCTCGCCGATCCAGTGCTGGGCGGCCTCCATGACGTGGCCGTAGACGCCCTCCTGGGTCTGACCGACGGCGTCATTGCCGATCCGAACCGGCCGGGCGCCCCGGTAGCCCTCGAGGTCGAGCTCCATCTCGGTCAGTCGACGTTCGCCGTAGCAGCCGAACATGATCTGCAGGTCGTCGACGTGGCCGGCGCTGGAGCGCATGAGGAAGTTGCGGAAGCCACGCGCGATTTCCTCGTGGCCGACGAGGCTCAGGGCTTCGAGGGTGAGCGTGGAGTCGCGCACCCACGAATAGCGGTAATCCCAGTTCTTGGCACCACCGGGAACCTCCGGCAGCGAGGTGGTCGGGGCCGCCACGATCGCCCCCGTCGGCGCACAGGTCAGGCCGCGAAGCACCGTCGCCGAGTGCCGGACCTGGGCGGCGTAGGGCTCAGGCGCGGTGGTCCGGTCCGACCAGTCCTTCCACCACCGGACGGTGTGATCTAGCTCCCGATCGATCGCGTCATGGCTCACCGCAACCGGGTCGAGCTCGTGGGGCAGTTGTGAGGAGATACAAAAGCGAACCCGCTGCCCCGCCGACACGCGCAGGGACCCGGTCAAGCACGCCCCACCGCGATCGACCTCCAGCGGCGCCCCCGCGGTGATTACCAGCGCGTCGTCGCCCCCGACCGCGCTGTAGGTCTCCTCGCCGTGCCGGCGCACCCACGGACGCAAACTACCGTAGTCGAACCGCGGCTCGAGGTGGACGTCGATGTCGACGTCACCGTCGATCCCCTCTACCACGCGCAGCAAATAGTGCGGCGGATGCTGTTTCCCTTCGGCGCGCATCGCCAGCGCGTCGAAGACTCGGACCCGGCCGCCTCCGTTCACGGTGATGGTCGTCTCCAGCACCAGCGAACCCTCCAGGTAGCGCCGGGCGATCTTCGTCGCCCCGCGGGCGGCCAGGGAGAAATGCCCGCCCCGGTCCCAATCCAAAAGACGGCCAAAGCAGCTGCCGTTGTCAAAACGGCGCAGACACGCCCAATCCACCGAGCAATCCCGGCTGACCAAAGCTGCCGAGAACGAGTCGGCCAGCAAAGCGTA
>CAYQMQ010000235.1:0-3761 GCA_964418395.1 uncultured Actinomycetota bacterium | reverse complement strand
CGTGCAGGAGTCGGGCGTCGACGAGCCCGACCACGTCAAGACCGACGGTGAGCGCCTGCTCGCGCTCGAACGCGACGAGCTGCACGTGCTCGACGTCACCGGCTCGACGCCTCAGCGCGTCGGGGACGTCGCGCTGTCCCAGCGCGGCGACGAGCTGCTGCTGGCCGGCGACCGCGCCCTGGTCATCTCCCGCGCTCACGAGCCGGTCCGGCCGATGCCCGAAGGCCTCTCCAGCAGCGAGCCACACGGAGTCCGCGGCCCGGTGACCACGCTCACACTGGTGGACCTGGCCGGCCAGCCGGAGGTGGCCGAGACGCTGCAGTTCGACGGCGGCTACGTCTCGGCGCGCCTGGTCGACGGCGAGGCCCACATCGTGGCGCGCACCGAGCCGGTCGGCCTCGACTTCTCCACGCCGGAGGGCAGCGGGTTGCGCGCCGAGCGCGAGGCCACCGAGCGCAACGAGCAGATCATCCGCGACTCCGAGATCGACAACTGGCTGCCCTATGTGGTGCACCAGCGCAGCGGCGGTGAGAGCACCGACGGGCTGTTGCTCGACTGCGAGCAGGTGCACCGCCCCGAGGACTTCTCCGGGCTGGGGCTAGCCGCCGTGGTGACCATCGACCTCGAGGACGGCCTCGAGCCGGACGGGGCCAGCGCGGTGGTCGGGGCCGGCGACACCGTCTACGCCTCCCCCGACAACCTCTACGTGGCCACCCAGCGCTGGGTCGACCAAGGCGATAGCGAGGAGGCGCGCGCGCCCAGCGAGATGACCACCGAGCTGCACCAGTTCTCGCTGGCCGAGACCCCGGCGTCACACGTCGCCTCCGGCCAGGTGCCCGGCCGGCTGTTGAACCAGTGGTCGCTGTCCGAGCACGACGGCCACCTGCGCGTGGCCACCACCGAGGGCGACACGCGGGGACCTGAAGAGGGCCCGGAGGCCTCGGAGAGCGCGGTGCGGGTGCTGCGCGCCGACGACGGCGAGCTGACCGAGGTCGGCTCGGTCACCGGCCTCGGCGTGGGCGAGCGCATCTACGCGGTGCGCTACATCGGCGACATCGGCTACGTGGTCACCTTCCGCGAGACCGACCCGTTGTACACCGTGGACCTGTCCGACCCCACCGACCCGCAGGTGCGCGGCGAGCTGAAGATCCTGGGCTACTCGTCCTATCTCCACCCGATCGGCGACGGGTTGTTGCTCGGCGTCGGCCAGGACGCTGACGAGCAGGGCCGCACGCGCGGCACGCAGGTCTCGCTGTTCGACGTCGGCGACTTGGGCAACCCCACCCGGCTGCACAAAGCCACCATCCCCGGCGGCCACAGCCCCGTCGAGCACGATCACAAGGCGCTGCTGCACTGGCCGGCCGAGGACCTGACCGTGGTGCCCGTCCGGCAGCATCCGCGGATGGTGGAGCCGGTGCCCGAGCCCGAACCCGGCACCGAGCCGTCCGAGCCGCCCCAGCCGCCCCGCGAGCCCGCCGAGCCGTTCGCTGGCGCCATCGCCTACGACGTCAGCCGGGACGGCATCACCGAGCTCGGCCGGATCAGCCACCCCACCGGCGGCGAGCACGGCTCGATGATCACCCGCTCGCTGGTCGTGGACGACACGCTGTACACCGTCTCCGACGCCGGCGTGCTCGCCAGCGACGTGAACACGCTGGAGACCCGAAGCTGGGTGGCGTGGTAAGCGAGACACGCCGGTGTGTATCAACGGGCTGACGACGGGGCTCATCTGCCGGTGAGGGCGACACTCCACGTCGTGGAGGTGTGGCCCTCACCGGATGGCTGTAGCCCGACCGTTGAACCGTTTGGCACATGGAGGGGGTGATCGTGCATGCGATCACGACTGGTGGTCCTGACCGCGGCACTGGTCGTGGTCACCGCGGCGCCGGCGACCGGCAGCGTCGAACGGTACGCCGGGGAAGCGCGAGCCGGCGGGGCGCAGGTCGATATCGACCACGCCCACGTGGCGGTCAGCGCCAGCGAGGCAGGCATCGACCGCGGCTGGGGGCCACACGCAGCGGTACAGCCGTCGTGCGGGCTGGCGTGGATGTGTGCCACCGCCATGACCGCATCGGCCGGAGCTGCTGACGAGTCGGTCCACACCAGACCGGCCAAGGCCGACCCCGACGACCCCGGACCCAACGAGGTCACCGGGGTGGCGGTGCCCGGGGTTGTGCAGCCAACCGTCGACGGCCACGCCAACAGCGCGTGGGCCGAGGTGGCCCCGGTTCCCGAACGGGCACGCGGCCACAGCGACGGGGCGGCGTTGGCGCTGAACGCGAGGACGCCGGCGGCTCGTCAGGCGCTCGCCGACACCGCCGGCGAGGTGGCCGGGCTAGCGGCGTTGACCGTCGGCTCCTCCCAGTCGACGACCGAGGAGACCCAGGGCGTCACCCGGGCGCGGGCGACCGGCAGCGGGGGGAGGCTGGTGATCGCGCCCCGCCGCGAGCCCGACCGTGGCGAGGACGTTGGGGGAGCGATCGTGATCGACGTCACCGGCGGCACGGCTACGGCCACGGCCGACCGTCTGGAGGACGCCACCACAGCCGATGCCGAGGCGGCGGTGGCTCGCGTGCGAGTGTGGGACCCGCGCACCGACGTGTATCACGAGGTGGAGGTCGGACCGGACCAAGAGCCGGTGACGGTTGCCGAAGGCACGCCGCTGGAAACCACCATCCATCCGGCCACGACCAGCATCGATCACAGCGTCAGCGTGCCCGTGGTCGGCGCGAGCCCGGAGGTGTGGGCGAGCGCCACCGCCCACGGAGTGCGGGTCGAGGCGTTCCAAGCGCCCCTGCCTCAGGCGGTGGTCACCCTCGGCCGCGCCCACGCCGGCGCAGGGGGCGAATCCGAGCCCACGCCGCCGTTGCCGTAGCCCGTGAGACCAGCGCCGCCCGACGCCGCTCGGCGCTACAAGGCCCGCACCGCCTCGGGCTGGCGTTCGCGGCGCGCCAGGCTGCGCACCGTGGCCAGCCCGCCCGCTCGCCGCGCGGCGACCCGAGCCAGCACCGCCGCCGTCACGTCGACGGCGGCGGCCGGCAGTTCGCCGGGGTCGTCGGCGCCGACGCTGGCCGCGAGGTCGTCGAGGTGGACCACCAGCTCGACGACCCGCGTCTCGAGGTAGGCGCCGAGCGGCAGCGTCACCCCACCGGCGACCTCGATGCGGTGGGCCATCGCGGCTGGCTGCAACCGGTCGGCGAGCCGCTTGCGGGCCTCGCCGAGCTGGGCAACCAAAGCCGCGGGGCCGTCGGCGGCGGTGTCGACCCCCCGCTGGCGGATGCGATGGTGACGCTCGCTGTCGACGGGATCGTCGGCGCCGAGCGCGGTAGCGAAATAGCCAGCCGCGTCCGTGTCGCCGCTCTCGACGGCCGGGGCGGGTGCGTCCAGATACCGCTCGACGGTCAGCACCGCGCGGGCGAGGTGGCCGGCCAGGCCAGCCACGGTGTAGCCCGCCAACGCGCTGGGCTGCTCCCACCGGGCGGCCACCGCGTCGCTGTCAATCCACTGCTGGGCCACGCTGGCGGTGGCGAGGAACACCTCAGGATCCATGAGAAAGTCTTCCCTCCGCTTGCCGTTGGGCGCTTGGCTCCCGCGAAGCTGCACGAGCTCGATGTCGTCCTCGCGATCGTGCTGGGCCTGCGACAACCCCAGCCGCCAGCGGGGGACGCGTCACCACACGACCTCGTCGCAGCCGCCGTGGGTGTCCGGCTCGACCTGCAGGGTGGCGTGCTTGATGTCGTGGCGCTCGATCAACAACGCGC
>CAYQMQ010000234.1:0-3783 GCA_964418395.1 uncultured Actinomycetota bacterium | reverse complement strand
GCCGCTCCGAGTCCCAACAGCACCAGCCATTCCATCGGGATTGGACGGTAGCAACGGAGCCGGCGAACGCCTGGGAACCGCCACACCGGCTCGGGTGGGCCAGCTCGGCGCCGTGGAGGCCCCCCAACCCGCGGACCCTGCCCGAGCTCAGCCCTGATCGGTCAGCAGATGGATCAGCACCTGCTCGCCGGGCGGCAGCTCGCCGGCTCCCGGCGGGATCTCCGCCAACCCGTCGGCGGGCGCCAGCGGCGACACCACCCCGGTGCTGGGCAGCTCGGCGGGGGCGGCCACCCACTGCTGGTGGTCGCGTCGCAACGACACGCGGGCGAACCCGACCCGGTCGGGCCGCCCGCGCAGCGGCGTGTCCAGACGGGCCAGCACCCGCGGGCGGTTCAGATCGCGACGCCCCTGCAGGCGGCGGATCGCAGGCCGCACGACCACCTCGAAGCACACGGCGGCCGCGGCGGGTTGGCCGGCCAGCCCGAAGACGGGGACAGGGCGGTCAGGATCGCCCTCGATCACCCCGAACGCCTGGACACTGCCGGGCTCCATGCCCACGTGGGCCGGCTGGACGTCGCCGAGCTCGGCCAGCGCGGTGCGCACCGGGTCGGACGCCCCGCCACGCAGGCCGCTGACCACCAACAGGTCGGCTTGCACCAGCGCGCCGTCCACGGCCTCGCGCAGCGTCACCGGATCGTCGGGCACCGGGGGGTGGCGCACGGCCCGGGCGCCCGCCTCACGAGCCATGGCCGTCAGCACCACCCCGTTGACGTCGGGGGTCTGGCCGGGGATGAGCCCCGCGGTGGGCTCGACGAGCTCGTCGCCCGCAGACAGCACCGTCACCCGTGGCTGGGGGTGGACCCGCACCCGCGGGTGGCCGGCGGCGGCGAGCAACCCGAGCTCGCTCGCCCCGAGCGCCGTGCCGGCCTCCAACAGCCGGGCGCCCTCGGCGAGCTCGGCGCCGGCGGGATGCACCCGGTCGTGCGGCTGCAGCTCGGCGGTTCGCACCACCACGTGGTCACCCCGCTCGTCCACGTGGCGCGCCAACAGCACGGCGTCGGCCCCTTCGGGCAGCACCGCCCCGGCCGCGATCCGCACGGTCTGGCCGGCGAACAGCCGCGCCTGGGTGGGGCGGTCGACGCGGGATTCGCCGATCAGGCCCAACATCGCCCCGTCGGCGGCGTCGGCGGCGCGCACCGCGTAGCCATCCGCCATCGCCACGGGGTGTGGTGGCACGGCCCGCGCGGCGGTCAGCTCGTCGACGGTGACGTTGCCGTGCGCGTCGAGCAACGACAGGTCGAACGGCTCCAGCGAGCCGATGTGGGACAGCACGTGGCGGCGCCACCGATCGAGGCGCTGCAGGCCCGGCGCGGCGGCCTCGGTCACCGGGCCTCCGCTACAGCCGCTTGGCCACGTCAGCGAGGAACTCGCGGAACGCCGGCCCCAGGTCCGGGCGGTCGATCGCGAGCTCGACGGTGGCGCGCAGGTAGTCCTGCTTGTTGCCGACGTCGAAGCGGCGCCCGTCGAAGCGCACCGCGCGGATCGGCTCCTCGTTGGCCTGGGCGCGCATGGCGTCGGTGAGCTGGATCTCGCCGCCGCGGCCGGGCCGGGTGGCGCTGATGTGGCCGAAGATGTCGGGGGTGAGCACGTACCGGCCGATGATGCCCAGATGGCTGGGCGCGTTGGCCTTGCCGGGCTTTTCGATCATGCCGCGCACGTGGAACACGTCCGGCTCGTCGGGGTCGGGGTCGGCGTCGATGACGCCGTAGCGGTCGAGGTCGGCGTCGTCGCACTCCATCACGGCGATGACGCTGCGCCCCGTCTCCTCGCACAGGTCGACCATGCGCCCCAGCAGCCGTTCCTCGCTGCCGATGAGGTCGTCGCCGAGCAGCACCGCGAACGGCTCGTCGCCCACGTGGTAGCGCGCGCAGCCGACGGCGTGGCCCAGCCCGAGCGGCTGGCCCTGGCGGACGTAGTGCATGGAGGCGAGCTGGCTGACGGCGCGCACGGCCGCCAGCAGGTCCTCTTTGCCGGCGGCGGCGAGCTGGCGCTCCAGCTCCACGGCGTGGTCGAAGTGGTCCTCGAGGGCCCGCTTGCCGCCGCCGGTGACCAACAGCACGTCGTCCAGGCCGGCGGTGACCGCCTCCTCGACCACGTACTGGATCGCCGGCTTGTCCACCAGCGGCAGCATCTCCTTGGGGCTGGCTTTGGTCGCGGGCAAAAACCGGGTGCCCAGTCCCGCGGCGGGGATGACCGCCTTGCGCGCCCGCACGTTGACCCCTTCCTGTCGACCGATCGGGGATGGCCTCGGACGAGGCCCGGAGCATCCTGCCACGGGCCGCCACCCCCGACCATGCCAGAGCACGCCCCGCGTCGTGACCACCCGCCGTGGGCTCCCGCCCGCGGCTATCGTGCCCGATGTCCCGCCGAGCGCAGCCGAACCCGCACGGGACCCACCTCGGCCCCCATCCGCTCCCGAGGCTTTCCATGGCGCCCCAACCCGCCCCCGACCCCGCCGCTGCGGAGCACAAGGCCGTGGTGCGCCAGCGCCTGCTGACCGCACGCGCCGCCCTCCCCGCGGCCCGGCGCGCGAAGGCCTCAGCGTCGATCGTGGCCGCCGTCCGCGGGCTGTCCGAAGTCGCCGGAGCGCGGACCGCGCTGGGCTACGCCGCCTTCGGCGCCGAGGTCGACGTCGACCCGCTGCTGGCGGCGTGGCTGGCCGAGGGCGTCGCGGTGTGCCTGCCGTTCGTGGACGGCGCCGACCTGGGCATCGCCGCCGTGCGCGATCTGGATGCCGACTGCGCGCCCGGCTGGGGCGGGGTGCGCGAACCCAGCCCCGCCCGCCGACAGCCCGCCGACCCCCGCGAGCTCGACCTGGCCGTAGTGCCCGGCGTCGGCTTCGACCCGGACGGGAACCGCCTGGGGTACGGCGGCGGCCACTTCGACCGGCTGTTGAGCCGCCTGCCGGCGGGCACGACCGCCATCGGCGTCGCGTTCGCTGCCCAGATGGTGGCCCGGCTGCCGACCGACGACCACGACGTGCCCGTCGACCTGATCGTCACCGAAGAGGGCATCCACCGGCCGCGACGCTGACCCGATCGGGCTCGGCCCTCGGCGGGGCTTGCCGCCGCCGCCGGGACCGTCATACTGGGTGCGGTGCCCACAGTGGGCACCGCCTCACGTGTGACCGCGGGCCCCTGACCGCTTGCGTCGGACCGGCGGTGCACGTCGGGCACCCACCGGGCACGTTGTCGGGAGGTCGCATGCCCACCTACGAGTACGTGTGCCGCGAGTGCGGCGAGCACCTCGAGGTCTTCCAGTCGTTCCGCGACGAGGCGTTGACCACGTGCAACGCCTGCCAGGGGCAGTTGCGCAAGGTGTTCAGCCCCGCCGGCATCCTCTTCAAGGGGTCGGGCTTCTACGTCACGGACACGCGGGCCGAGCGCAACGCGGCCAAGAGCGGTTCGTCGAAGTCGGACGGCTCGAGCTCGTCCAAGTCGAGCTCGGACTCCTCCGACAGCTCGAACTCGGACTCCTCCGGCAGCGACTCGGGCTCGGACTCCTCCGGCAGCGACTCGGGCTCGAAGTCGGGCACGGAGTCCGGCTCCGGCTCGTCGGGCTCAGACTCCGAATCGGCCGCCTGACCGCCCCTCCCTGCGGCGTGAGCGATGGCCGCTGACCGCATCGACGTCGGCATCTTCGGGGGGTCGGGCTTCTACGACTTCCTCGACGACGCCGAGCGCCGCACCGTCGAGACGCCCTACGGGGCGCCGTCAGCGCCGG
>CAYQMQ010000233.1:0-3808 GCA_964418395.1 uncultured Actinomycetota bacterium | reverse complement strand
GGTCACCACGGTCGCTTTCGGTCGGCTCGGGGAACTCAGCGCACCGCAGCCTAGACCGCCTCGCCGGCCCGCCGAGGCGATCCGCGGCGCGCGCCTGTGGACCGCCGCCGCGGGTCCCGGCCAGCCGGGCCCGGCGATCGTCCGGGCTCGCTCACACCGGCCAGGTCCGCCCGTGATAGGCCGAGTCCCAGAACAGGTACTCCCATCGGCAGCCGGCGGCGAACCGGTCGGCCGCAGCGGCGCGCTGGGCGGCGGTGAGGCCTTCCCCCACCTCGTCGACGAGCTCGAGCCAGGGCGGCAGGTTCACCGCGGGCACGTCGCCGCCGTAGCGCTCGATCCACGCGCGGTAGCGCGGGTCGGGCGAGCCGGTGGCCAGCAACACCTTGCCGATCTCCCAGTACACCCACGGGCAGGCCATGAGCCCGGCCAGGGCCTCCTCGATCGCCTCACCGTGCACCAGGGCGAGCACCCAGCTGACGTAGCCGGCGGTGACCGGCGAGCTCGGGGTGGACTCGACCTCCGCCCACGTGACGTCGAAGTGGCTCATGAGCTGTTCGTGCAGCTCGTGCTCGCCGGCGATCTCACCGGCGCGGCGGCTCAGCAGCGCGGTGTGCGACCGCGACCGCAGCCGTCCGGCTGCCACGCTCATGGCCCGCACGAAGTCGCTGATGTAGCGCACGTCCTGCACCAGATAGGTGCGAAAGATCCGGTCGGGCAGCTCGCCAGCGGCAAGCTCGACCAAGAACGGGTGGTCGAGGGTGGCCTCGACGATGCCGCCGCCGGCGGCCCACATCTCGGCGGTCAGCGAGCCGGGCGGCCGCACGCCCTCGCCGGTGGGCACGCGCGTGTTGATCTCGGTCATGGCGATCCTCCCTTACCAGTGAGGGCGCACGTGCGGACGTCCGAGTGGCCGACGTCGGCGAGTTCAATCCGTGCGGTCCCCGACGAGCGGCTCTCGCTCTCGCGGGCGCGCCAGCGAGCTGACCACGGTGACCAGCGCCGCGACGGCCAGCGCGGCAGCCAGCGGGGCCAGCCGCGGCCCGTCGGCGAAGGTGGCCACGGCCAGCGCGCCGGGGAGGTCCTCGGCGACCGCGATCGCATAGGCGCCAGCGCCGATCAGCCCGCCGACGGTGCCGGCGACCGCCCCGGCCGTGGTGGACCGGCGCCACAACCCGAGCACCGCCGGGGCGACCGCCACGGCGCACAACAGGTTGGCGATCATCAGCAGGCGCACCACCGACCAGCCCTGGAACGCCACGAGCAGAGCGGGCAGCACCGCCACCGCGGTGGCCACCCGCGCCCCGCCGAGCCCCACCCGAGGGACCTCGGTGGCCACCAGCGCGGCGATGCCGTTCTCGACGGTGTCGATCGAGGAGGCCACCAGCGCCACCAGCATCACCAGCAGCAGCACCATCACGCCGGCGGGCAGCCCGTCCAGCAGCGCGAACAGCGGCATCGGCGGGTCGCCGAGATCGACGCCGAGGCCGACGGCCAACACCCCGATCAGGCCGGCGATGGCCACCAGCGGCACGCGGGTGGCGATGCCGATCACCGCCCCCCGTCGCAGCGCGCGGTCGTCGCGGGCGGCCCAGACCCGCTGCCACATGCCGTTGTGGAACAGCGTGGTCACCAGGATCGCCACGATCAGCGTGACGGCGACCTCGACGTCGATCAGCGTCATGTCCTGTCCCAGGCCACGGACGACGGCCGCGCCCGGCTCGGGCAGCCGCGTCAACAGCACCACCGCGGCCGCCACGACCAGGCCCACCAGCAGCCACGCCTGCCACGCGTCGGTGCGCAGGCTGGCTCGCAGGCCGCCGTAGGCGGTGTAGACGAGGGTCACCAGCACGATCGCGGCGAGGATCCACCGCGAGTCCACGCCGGTGAGCTGGGCGAGGATGCCGCCGGCGGCGGTCAGCTCGGCGGCGGCCACCACGCCCATGTAAAACACCGTGATCACCGCCACGGTCAGCTGCATGGCGCGGCCGTACCGGTGGCGGGCGAAGTCGGCGAGGCTGCGCCCCTGTGGCAGCAGCGCGCGCACGCGCCGGCCGAGCACCACCAGCGCCACCAGCGGCAGCACCACCCCGACGACGTAGCCGGCCACCCCGACGATGCCGGAGGTGGCGCCGATCTCCGGCGGCGCGGCCAACAGCCACGCCCCCAGCCCGGAAGCCAGGAACGACCAGCCGATCGACCGGCCGGACTCGCCCCGGTGGGCCAGGGCGAAGCCTTCGACGTTGCGGTCGGCGCCCACGCGCAGGCCCAGCCACGCGAAGGCGCCCAGGACGACGAGGACGAGAACCCAGGTGGACGTGCCAGCCAGCATGAGCGCGCTCCCTTCGCCGGTATGACCCGGATCAGGTTCGACGGTCGGCGGCGCGTTCCAGCCGCCCTCTCAGCCCGGTTGGCCCGAGCTCCCGTGTCGGTTGTGGAGTGCCCGCGACGCGGTCCACGTCGCGTGCCGCGCAACCCTAACCGATGTCAGGCGCCGCTGTCGGGGGCGGTGGCCGCGACCCGCACGTGCGGGGCGGTCGGCACGGGCAGGCGCGGAGGAAAGCGGAAGCGCTCGATCTGCTCGACGCGAAACCCGGCTCGGGTGAGGGTGCGCACCGTCGCCCGGGAGGTGTGGCATCCGCCACCCAGGTGGGGCCACACGACGTCGACCAGGCGCTGCACGAGTCCGCCCAGCGGGTTCGTCGCCCGCACGTGCTCCACCACGCGCAGCTGGCCGCCGGGCCGGAGCACACGGCGCAGCTCAGCGGCCGCCGCGTCCGGATCGTCCACCGAGCACAGCACCAGCGTGCACACCGCAGCGTCGGCCCATCCGTCCTCGACCGGCAGCGCCTCGGCGACGCCGGCGCGTACCTCCACCGGGACCGGGGCCTGGACGGCGGCGCGCCGCGCGTCCGCGCGCAGGCTCGGCTCGGGCTCGACCCCAACGACGTGGGTCACCTCAGCGGGCATGAGGGGGAAGCTCGCCCCGTGGCCACACCCGACGTCGACCACCCGGCCGGTCAGACCGGCAAGCGCCCGCTTCCGGTGCTGTGCCATGCCGGCACGCTCGAGACGGGGAGCCAGGCGGGTCCACAGCCACGCGAACCCGCGACGCGGCCGGTCGGTGGTGGCGTCGCTCATGCTTCGGCGACTACCGCTGGCGCTACTTGAGTCGCTCATGCCACCGCAGTGGGGGGTCGGACGCGCAGAGAGGCCGGAAGGTGGGAGCGGTCGTCGTAGGCGGTCACCTGCCAGCCGGCCGCGCGGTCGAGCACGCACAGCGCGGCGTTGCCCACACCGGCGATGTCGTGCTCGCCGCCCGGCTCGGCGTGGGTCAGCTCCGCGACGGCGGCGCGCAACGCCCAGCCGTGGGTCATCACGATCGCCGTGCCCCCGCCGGCCACGTCGGCCTGCAGATCGGCGAGGGCGGCGGCCACGCGAGCACGCAGGTCCGCGACCGTCTCCCCGTCGCCGCCGGCGGGCCCCTGCCCGGCGCAGAACGCCGCGAACCGATGCTGGTCCCGGCGCCGCACATCATCGACCGGCCAACCGCTCCACGCGCCGACGTCGAGCTCGCGCCAGCGCTCGTCGCAGCGTTCGGGCCAGCCGGTGCGAGCCAACAGCGGGGCGGCGGTCTCGGCGACCCGGCGCTGGTCGCTGCGCACCACGGCGACGACGGCCCGTTCGGCGGCGAGCCGGTCGGCGAGCGCAGCCGCTTGGGCGAAGCCGCGGCAGGTGAGCCCCAGGCCCGACTGGCCCTGCCACACGCCCGCGGCGTTTCCCTCGCTCTCGGCGTGGCGCGCCAGCACCA
>CAYQMQ010000232.1:0-3811 GCA_964418395.1 uncultured Actinomycetota bacterium | reverse complement strand
CCGCGGTGCTGGTAGATCGAGACGTGGGTGGGGCTGTCGGAGGTGAACGGGCGGCGGTCCCATCCGCCCCACCGTTGGGCGAGCTCCAGTCCGGCGAGCTGGGCCATGAGGTCCAGCTCGCCGGGCCAGGCATACCGCAGCGCCACGGGGTAGGTGCGGATGCCGCGTGGCGAGAGCCACACCACCGTCGAGTCGATGCGCTGGGTGGCCAGGTCGTGGGTGGAGGTCTTGAGCACGACGTCGTCACCGCCAGCCTGCGAGGTCCGCACGCTCTGTCCCCGATGGAACAGGCCCAGATCGGGCACGAACGCCTCGACGGCGAACATCCCGCCGGCCTGCAGGTGACCGGCGGCGTTGGCGACGGCGGCCACCTGACGCGATTGGCTGGTGACGGAAAACAGCGTGTTGAAGGCCACCAACACCACGGCGAAACGCCGGTCCAGGGTGACGTCGACGAAGTCGGCTTCGACGGTCGCCACCGCCTGGCCGCCGGGCTTGTCGCCCAGGCGCTGCAGCATCGCCGCTGACGCGTCGACGCCGACGACCTCCACGCCGCGGGCCGCCAGCGGCAGCGCGATGCGCCCGGTGCCCACGCCCAGCTCCAGCACGGGTCCGCCGTCGGCAAGGTCGGTGACGGCGGCGACCGTGTCGGCCGGGTCCAGGTGGCGGTGCAGGTCGTCGTAGTCGACCGCCCACTCCCCTCCGGCTTGTCCGGGGCCCATGGTGTCCACGCCGCCCTCCTTGCCCGCACGATGGCCCCGGCAGCATATGCGGCGAACTCCCACGACCGCGACGGGGGCCCAGCCGGACCCGACATTGCTTGGCCTTGGGCCCACGGCCCGTGGTCCTGGCCGACACCGGGTGGGCGACGGCTACTTGGCACCGCCGGGGCGTGCCAGCACGTGCACAGCGTCGTCTGCCGCGGCCAGGGCCACGCACCCCTGATCCCACCCGTCGGCAACGACCATGGGGGTCGTCGAGCCACGAGAGAGCGAAACCGCCCCGCCGTGGGCGACGCCGAGCCCGTGACAGTCGGCAAAGGCGGCAACCGTGGCGCGCAGCTGATCGAGCTCGCCGGCGCCAGAGGCATGGGGATGGACCGCGGTGGTCGGCAGCCAGCCCAGCAGCCGGTGGGGCTCGTGGCGTTCGCCCCAGCTCATCCAGTCGGTCAGCATGCCAACACCGAGCAGCTGGGCGCCGGCGGAATAGCCCACGACGAGCCCGCCGCGGTCGCTCAGGCGCACCAGCGCCTCCAAAGCGGCGGTGCCGGCCAGCGCCCGGTAGGCCAGCTCGCAGCGGCCGCCGTCGATGACGGCGATATCGGCGCCGTCGAGCGCGTCGATGACCTCGCGGCGGTCGGCGTCGCCGCGGTCTGCCAGGCCGACGTCGACCACGACCGCGGCCACGCCCGCGTCGCCGAACTGCTGCTGGCGCGCGACAACCTGCTCGGCCCCCCGCCATGGGGCGGCGGCGGTGATCACCGCCACCCGCGCGGGACGGTCGCCCACCGCGGCAAGATCCACCGCGGCGCGCAGCGCCGCCGGCGGGGTCGGCCCCCCACCCAGCAACACCACCGGCCCTCGCTGGGCCGGCCGGGACACCGCGCTTGGGTCGATGCCAGCCAGCAGGGGCCGCGGATCGGTCGACAAGCCAGCCGCGCGGCGGACACCGGCGGCGGTCAACCCCGCCCACCGTGCCGTTCCGGCCGCGATGCCGCCCGCGCCGCTGGCCATGATCGTGGTCAACAACCACGCTAGGCCGATCGGCTCGCCGTGGGCGATCGCCTCGCGGTGGGTCTGGGCCACGATCGCGGCCACCGCCTCGCCGACCGCCGGCGGCTGGTCGGCGTAGAGCTTAGCGGCCGACACCTTGTGGCCCGGCCGGACCTGCTGGTGGCGGGCCGCCCGCATGCCGGCGTTGACCCCCAGCACGAAGTTGATGTGGTCGCGCCACCGGCGCGCGCCGGCCCCCACCTGGGCCACCAGCGCTGCAGCGTGCTCATCGCGGGTCAGCGCCAAGGCCAGGTGCTCGGGCTCGACGGCTGCCGCGTCCCGCTCACGGGCCTCCTCGACGGCCACCGCGACGACGTCGTCCAACCAACCCACCGCCACGTCCTCCTTGTGAGCGTGAGCGGATCGTGGCACACACGGCCGTGATCCGGGCGCTGACTGCAGGCCATAAGCACGATCCCTGCCGGGTTGTGCCGCGACAGGAAGGCTGCCGCGAAACGCGGATCGGGGTGCGTTGTCCCCTGGTCGGTGTCTCCACAGAAACGTGCCGGGCTGGATGACGCCCGAGCCCAGGGCGTGTCTTGGTCGAAGATCGCCGAGGCCAGGGGTGAGCAAGCAGGCCGCGTGGGCGTCGTCCAACGAGGACGTGCGCCGGTACACGAGCCGACGCGCGCCGTGTAGGCCAGGATGTGGTCCAACGCCCCACGGGGCAGACCCGAGAACGCGGCCCTGGCCGGGAAGAGCGCAGAAAGGTCGTTGTCCTCCCAGCTCGCAATGGGCCGGCGAGCTACTTGACGGATCGGAGGATCAGCCGCGTCTCAGGTGACAGCGGCGTCGTGGCGTCGAGGTCGCCCCAGACATCGGTGTGGGCGAACCCGACAGCCTCCAGCTCTCGGACCAGCTCCGTGGCGGTGTACAGGCGCACGTGGAAGGTCTTCGACACGTCTCCGTAGGTGACGGTCGCGGTGCGGGTTCCGGCGACCCAGTCGGTGACGCCGGTCTCGCGGACCGGCCCCTGGTTCATCGGCGCCTCGGCCTGGAAGGCGAAGGCGACGCGGTCGCGGTGCATCAGCTCCATGAGCAGCACGCCGCCGGGACGCAACACCTGGAACCAGGCGTGCAGGGCGGCGAGGTCGTCCTGTCGGTGTTCGAAGTAGCCGAACGAGGAAAAGACGTTCAGCACCGCATCGTACGGCCCGGATGGAGGCTCCCGCATGTCGCGTTGAAGATAGCGGGGCCCCGGGTTTCGCTCCTCGGCCAAGCGCAGCTGCACCGGCGAGACGTCGATGCCGGTCACCTCGTAGCCGTGTTCCTCCAACGGCCCCGCGATGCGACCGAATCCGCAGCCGACATCGAGCACCTCCGCGCCCCTGGGCAGGTCCAAAAGGTCGGCGATCGCGTCCGCCTGCTCAACGGTGCGATCAAAGAATCCCGCGGCTGTCCAAGCCTCGACGTAACCCTCGTCGAACATCGATTCCCACCACGGCATGGCCAAGGAGTCTACGAGGCCAGGGGTGCGCCCAACACGATCTGCCAGCGCACCGCCACCCTGGGGAGCCTCTACCGCCGGGCGGTCGCTGAGGACCACCTGACGCGCAACCCCGTGGAAGGCGCGCGGCGACCGCGCAGTGCTCACAATGGGACGCGATGCGAGGGCCTGGACGCCCAGGCGTCCACGACGAGCGATCGGGGGCAGCAGGTGAGACTGGGATTCGAGTCGCCGGTGTGGGGCATCCGCGACCGCGCCGAGCAGGCCGGGCACGAACCGGCCGACCTCGAGCTGGTGTGCCTCGGGCCGGTGATGCTGCACGGCCACGACCAGGGCGACCAGCGAGGGCCCCTGCAAGGCGCGCGTGATGAGATCCTGGCCGACATCGCCAAGTACGAGCAGACCAAGCACCCGGGCCGGGTGGTAACCGTTCATGCTTGAGGAGCCAGCGGGCGACTCCCGGACCCTCTCGGCGGGCACGAAGACCCAGCGTTTCATCCCGTTTCGCCGCAGCGATCTGGTCGACATGCTCGCCAACGACGGCCGGCTGCCGTCCTCGGACCAGCACGGGTTCCGCGCGTTCGTGCGGCTG
>CAYQMQ010000231.1:0-3820 GCA_964418395.1 uncultured Actinomycetota bacterium | reverse complement strand
GAGCGGTCCCGCGCGTCGTGCACCGACTTCAACACCAGGAACACCACGAGCAGGATGATGATGAGCAACACCACGGCAGGCATCGCGGCTCGCTCCTTCCTCCTGGCTTCGACTCGCCGGGCTTGTCTCGTGGCGGCGCCGACGCTGCCGTCCACCGGACGGAGTCTCTATCGTAGACGGCGTGAACGGCTCACGCGTGACCCCGGCCACCGAGGCGTCAGGGTCCGGGTCCCTTCCCGCCGGCATCGGTGCCCGCCTCCGCGGCCATCTCGAGTTCCTGTATCCGCCCGCCCAGGCCCACGACGCCCACCAGCGGTTGTGCGAACGCCTCGAGCGGTTCCTGGCCGAAACCCCCCGGTCGGCGCCGGCTGATCGCTTCACCGAGCGTGACGTCCTGACCATCGCCTACGGCGACATGGTGCAAGCCGAGGGGGAACGGCCCCTGCGCACGCTGCGTCGTTTCCTCGACGACCACTTCGGCGATGTGGTGTCGGGGGTCCACCTGCTGCCGATCCATCCCGCCACCTCGGACGACGGGTTCGCCGTCGCCGACTACGACCGGGTCGATCCGCGCCTCGGTGACTGGGCCGATGTCGCCGCCTTCCGGCCCGACTACGACCTCATGCTCGACGCCGTGGTCAACCACGTGTCGGCTTCCCACCCGTGGGTGCGGTGCTGGGCGTGCGGCGATCCGGCATGCCGCGACGTCGTGATCGACGTGGACCCCCAAGTCGACTTGTCCCGCGTCACCCGCCCACGCACCACCCCGTTGCTCACCCCGATGGAGACCGTGCACGGGAGGAGGCGCCATGTGTGGACCACGTTCGGGCCGGACCAGGTCGATCTCAACGTCGCCAACCCCGAGGTGTTGCTGTCGCTCACCGACGTGCTGCTCGGCTACGTCGAAGCCGGGGCCACCCGGCTGCGCCTGGACGCGGTCGCGTTTCTGTGGAAGGAGATCGGCACCAGCTGTCTGCACCTGCCCCAGACCCACGAGATCGTGCGGCTGTGGCGCACCATCGTCGAAGCGGTGGCGCCGGACACGTTGATCGTCACCGAGACGAACGTCCCCCAGGACGAGAACCTGCGGTACTTCGGCGACGGCACCGACCAGGCCCACCTCGTGTATCAGTTCCCGCTCGCTCCGCTGGTGCTGCACGCGTTTCACCGGGGGGATGCCCGCACGCTGCGGCTGTGGCTCAGCCGGCAGAGCACGCCGAGCCCTCAGACCACCTTCCTGAACTTCCTGGGGTGCCATGACGGCATCGGGTTACGCCCGGTCGAGGGCATCCTGACGCGCCCCGATATCTACGACCTCGTCACCCGGGTGCAAACCCACGGGGGCGGGGTGAGCCTGCGGGCCCACACCGACGGTTCGGCCAGCCCCTACGAGCTGAACGCGGTGTATTTCGACGCGCTGAACAACCCGGAGGCCGATGAGCCGACGGAAACCCAGGTCGCGCGGTTCATGTCCGCGCACGCGATCCTTCTGGCCGTGGCCGGCGTGCCGGCACTGTACTTCCACGCATTGGTCGGCTCGCGCAACTGGCGGGAGGGCGTGGCCACCACCGGTAAGCTTCGCACCATCAACCGGCAAAAGCTGGACCGCGCCACGCTCGAAGCCGAGCTCGCCGACCCGTCAAGCCTTCGCCGTGCGGTGGTCGACCGCTGGCAAGCCCGGTTGCGGGCGCGCCGCTCCCGCGCTGCCTTCCACCCGAACGGCGACCAGCGCATCTTGCCCACCGATCCGCGCCTGATGGTGATCGATCGTGTCGCCGTGGACGGCAGCGACCGTGTGCTGTGCGTGCACAACATCAGCGGCCAGCCGGTCACGCTGTCGCTCGACGAACGCGCAGAGCTTCCCCCCCGGACCGAGCTGGCCGCCCTCGTCAGCCAGGGGACAGCGGTCACCGACGCCCGTGGCGGCTTGTCACTGCGGATGCCGCCTTACGGGGTCGGTTGGTTCGATGTCCCAAGTTGAGCGCAGCGGTCACGAGCGGCAGCAACGGGTGCACGCGCGTGCTTCCGCCCCTGACGCTGACCGTCAACGTCTTCGCGGCCCAGTTGATGGATCGGACGTTTGCCGCGACCCTGGGGCGCGTGCGGGGCCCGCGTCATCTGACCGCCACAAGCCGGAGTCGGCTCACCTGATCGGGATGCCATGATCATGCCCGGCATCGTCGCCCATACGGAGTCAGGGCTCAGCTGGCAGCCCCACCCGGATGTCTGGCTTCTGATCGCGGTCCTTGTCGGCGGCTACCTCGCTGCGCTCCGGCGGCGGCGACGCCTGGTCCCGGAGACGCGCACGGTCATGCCCAGCCACCTGGTGTGCTTCGCGCTCGGAGTCGGCGTCCTGTGGCTGGTGGTTGACTGGCCCGTGGACGCCTTGGCTGGCCGGCTGCTCAGCGTGCACATGGTCCAGCACCTGGTGCTCTCGATGGTGGCGGCCCCGCTGCTCCTGTTGGGTCTGCCCGGCTGGCTCTTGCGCCGTCTCCTGCGACCCCGGCCGGTAGTCGCCGTGGCCCGGGTGCTGACCCGCCCGCTGCCCGCGCTGCTGGTGTTCAACACGTGGGTGGTGGTCTACCACTGGCCGGCGGTGCTGGACGCGAGCGTCGACAACGATCTCGTTCACCTCCTCGCCCACGTGGTCTGGGTCGTCGCCGGACTGATCATGTGGTGGCCGGTGCTCAGCCCGCTGTCCGAGCTGCCGCACCTGTCCTACCTGTCACGGATGGTGTATCTGTTCGCCCAGTCGATCGTGCCCACGGTCCCGGCGTCCTTTCTCACCTTCTCCGGGGTGTCGTTGTACGACAGCTACACGGGCGGCCCGCAGCTGTGGGGTTTGTCAGCCCTGACGGCGGTGGCCGACCAGCAGGTGGCCGGGCTCCTCATGAAGATCGGTGGGGGCGTGATCCTGTGGAGCGTCATCGTCGTGTTGTTCTTCCAGTGGTTCAGCGAGGAGGAGACGGGCGGACCCGATCCCCTGTACTGGCGCGACGTGCGCGAGAAGGTGGAGCCCACCGCATAGCCGCTCACGTAGCGCAGCGGCAGGGCCCCCCGTCGGAGGGTTTTTGATCGAGTTGGCCGGCCAGCGCCCCGCCTGTGGCCGGCCTCGTCTCCGCGTGGTGAGGAGCGGGTCAGCGCAGCGTGTGCATCGGTGGGCGCTCCTCGACGATGACCTCGTGGATCGCCAACGCCGTGGCCTCGTCGGTGCGGGAGAACTGCGCCAGCGTGCGCGGAAGGTCGGCTAGCGTCTCGCTGCGCCCTTCGTCGGCCAGTCGCTGAGCCGCGACCTTCATGATGGAAAAGGCCATCCGGCCGAGGGAGTCCAGTGGTTGGTGGGCGTGGACCCGCTCGTGCACGTCGACCTGAGCGATGGCGTCAGGCCCCGCGTGGCGAAGCGTGTCGATCAGCAGCCCCAGCTCGACGCCGTATCCGGTGAAGAACGGGATCGCTTCCAACATCGAGCGCCGTCCGGCGTACTCGCCCGACAGCGGCTGGACGAGGCCGGCCAGCTCCGGCCACAGCAGGTTCAGCAGCGGCCGTGCGCACAGCTCCGTGACGCGGCCGCCGCCGGAAGGCTGATGCTGACCTGCTTCGTCCAGAGGCCGCTCGTAGAAGGCCTTCACCAGTTGGATCTCGGGCTCGTGCAGCAGCGGCGCGAGCAGCCCGATCACGAACCTCGCGTCGGGGTTGCGCACGTCGGTGTCCAAAAAGCACACGACGTCCCCGGACGTCACCGCCAGCGAGCGCCACAGCGCGTCTCCCTTGCCGGCCGGCGAGGGGAAGTCGGGCAGGATCGCCTGATCGGTGTGCACGC
>CAYQMQ010000230.1:0-3820 GCA_964418395.1 uncultured Actinomycetota bacterium | reverse complement strand
TCGAGGAGCTGCTCGAACGAATCGGTGAGCTCGTGGCCACCGTCGAGCAGGCCGACCCCGCCGTTCGAGATCCCGTCTTGGAGGTGTTGGACTACCTCGAGGCGTGGCACCGGGAAGGCATCACTCGCCTGGCCACCGCCATCCCCGCCGATGCGCTGGCGTCGGCCCGCGAGGACCCCGTCGTGGCCCACCTGCTGGACACCTACCTCGACGATGAGGAGGAGGACAGCACGGCTGACCCCGAGGCGGTGGTGCACGAGGCCCTCGAAGAGATCCGGCCCTACGTCCACTCCCACGGTGGGGAGATGGAGTTGGTGGCCGTGTCCCACGGTGTGGTCACCCTGCGCCTGATGGGCTCGTGCCAAGGCTGTCCTTCCAGCGAGGTGACCCTTACCCAGGGCATCGAGCAAGCCCTGCGCGAGCGGTGGCCCGGTTTCCGCCGCATCGAGGTGGAGGGAGCGGTCAGCAGCGCGCACGAGCAACCCCAGCAGCTGTTGCAGATCCAGTCGCTCCGGGGCGGCTCCGACGGCTGACGCCGCGACACGATGGTTGACTTCGACGGCTGGATCGTTCGTGCCAGGGCGCTGGGCCAGACACACCCGTTCACGATGCGCAGCTATCGCTATGTCAACGCCGTCGTCAATCGCGAGCGCACACACCAGGCGGCGGACGAGATCGGGGTGTGGGCCGGCCAGGCGCTCACGGCGGGATACTGTCTGCGCTGTGTGGAAGAGCGCGGCGCTGAGCTCCCCACGCCGTCGTCCGCGGCGTCGGAGTCGTTGCCCCAGAGCCTGGACGCTGCCGCCACCCACGTGGCCCAGCTGTTGCGAACCGAAGGGGCCGAGCCGTACCTGCTGACCGAGGAGGACGACCTCGTCGAGGCCCTCGACCACCTCATCGGCGGCGAGATCGAGCGGCGACTGGGGGAGTGGGGGGAAGCCGACCAGGGCAACGAGACGGCGCGTGCCGAGCTCGAGGAGTACCTCGCCTGGTGGACCATCAAGGGGTACGCGCTGCGGGTGGTGGATCAGCTGTTGCCCGAAGGCGTCGCTGAAGCCCCTGAACCCGCTGCCGACAGCGGAGCGCCATGAGCGTCGTCGACGGCGTCGTGGTGCTAGCCGTCGTCGTGGCCGCGGGACTGGGCTGGCAGGTGGGCGGCGCCGTCATGGGCGGGTTCGTCCTCGGATTCGGCGGCGGGCTGGTGCTGGGCACCGTCTATGCCCCCGCCCTCGTCGAGCCCCTCGGCCTCGCGGTGGGCTTCGTCGTGGTGATCCTGCTGGTGTTCGGCGGGGCGACCGCGCTGGCCGTCGGCGGCTACCACCTGGGGGAGACGCTCCGTGATCGGCTGCGGGAGTCAGGGTTGACGACGCCCGATCGCGCCGTCGGCAGCGTCCTGGGGGGTCTCGCGGCGCTCGGGGTGATGTGGCTGGCGGGGACCAGCCTGGCCGCAGCCCCCGCCGGAGTGTTGACCTCGTCTGTGCACGAGTCGGGTCTGTTGACCGGGGTGGACCGGGTCCTTCCGGCCGCGCCGCCGTTGATCACCCAGATCGGGCGCTACCTCGGGGATTCGCGGGAGCCGTCGCTGTTCGCGGGGTTCGAGCCCGACCTTCCCGAGGTGCTCGAGCTGCCGCCCGAAGAGGCGGTCGCCGAGGCCTCCGCGGCCGGCCGCGACGCCACCGTGCAGATCCTCGCCGACGGGTGCGGATCGACCAGCGCGGGCTCGGGCGTGGTCGTCGCCGAGGAGACCGTGGTCACGAACGCGCACGTGATCGCCGGAACCGACGAGCCGGACGTGGTCGTGGACGGTGTCGAGCACGCCGCCACGACGTGGCTGTTCGATCCGGAGCTCGACATCGCCGTGCTGCGGGTCCCCGGCCTGACGGCGGCGCCGTTGTCGCTGTCGGGGAGGATGCGCGAGCGCGCCGACACCGGCGCCGCGCTGGGCTACCCCCAGCCTCAGCGCACGTACGACGCGAGGCCGATCGTCGTGCTCGACCAGATCACCGCGCGCGGTCGCGACCTCTTCGACGAGGCCGTCGTCGATCGCGAGATCTACCGCCTGGCCGTCGCTGCCCGTCCGGGCGGGTCGGGCGGGCCGGTGGTGGGTCCGGACGGCACGGTCTTCGGGATCATGTTCGGCCGAGCCGGCCACCATCCGGGGGTTGGCTACGCCCTGGCCACGCCCGCGGTGCAGGACCGGGTGAACACCGCCGTCGAGCGGGGTGAAGCGGTGTCCAGCGGCCGGTGCCTGCCGTGAGCCGGCGGTGCCGGTGGGGCCGGCGACCACCACGGCCACGGTGTCAGCGCGCTGTCCGCACCACGTTCAACAGCTCACCCACCGCGGGCCGGTCGTCGACCCGTTGGGGGCGGGCGTACACCAGCCGCTGATCGGGTCCGACCACGAAGTCCCCACCCATCTGCCCGGTGTCGCTGCCGCGACCGCGGATCCTCTCCCCGCTGCGCAGCAACTTCGCGTACGCTCGCCACACCCGGGGGTCCAACCAGATGGACCACCACGGCGCGCGGGTGCAGCCCCACGCGGCGTAGGCGCGCCGATCGAGATCGACCAGCACCGGGAACGGCAGCGGCTCCAACTCGGCCAGCATGGTGCGACGCAGCAGCCCGGCCTCGTCGTGGGCCACGAACACCACGTCGCAGCCCGCGTCGCGGAAGCGCTCGTGACGGTCGGCCACCTTGACCAGGTGGGCGCGGCAGATCAGTCAGCCAGCGTGGCGCAGAAACGACACCAGCGCCAGCGGCGCGTGCCGATCCCGCAGGTCGAACGGCTCTCCGTCGAGGGTGGGCAGAGCCAAGTCGGGGGCGGGGTCCCCCGCGGTCAACGCCGCCATCGCGTCAAGCTTTCCCCTCCAGCGCCAGCAGGAAGCGCTTGCGCCCCAGGCCGCTGCTGTACCCGCCCAGTTCCCCGTTGCCTCGCAGCACCCGGTGGCAGGGCACCACGATCGGCACGGGATTGGATCCGAGAGCGCGACCGACGGCGCGAGCAGCGCCGGGCCGGCCCACCGCTTGGGCGAGCTCCCCGTAGGTGGTCGTGGCGCCGTACGGGACCTTCGCGCACGCGCACAGCACTTGGCGGGTGAAGGCGGTGACGCCGTCCAGATCCACCGGCACCGAGAACGACAGCGGCTCGCCCGCGAAGTAGCGGTCGACGTCGTCGGCGAGTGCCGCCAGCATCGGGTGGGCGGTGGCCGGCCCGTCGGCGTCCAGGTCCGCCTCGTAGGCCAGCCGGGTGAGACCCTGTGGGCCCACCGTCGCGGTCAGCGGACCGAGCGGTGTGTCCAACACCGCGGTGGCCGTCTCGGTGCGTTCCGCGACGCGGATCGTCATCGCCCTCACCCCTTCGG
Source organism: uncultured Actinomycetota bacterium (assembly GCA_964418395.1). Lineage (GTDB taxonomy): Bacteria > Actinomycetota > Nitriliruptoria > Euzebyales > Egibacteraceae > QS-5-72-10. Next base: position 458 of record CAYQMQ010000230.1, on the reverse strand, counting down.
CGTCTAGGCTCCCTGGCTGCGCCCACGGCCGTGGCCGTGCCCTTGGTGCCGGCCCCGGCCGGGCTCTCGCTCCCCGGCGTCGTCTTCGTCCTCGGCCTCGCGGTCGGTCTCGGTCAGCGGCTCCAGCACCGCGATGGCTTGCTCTGCGCGCTGACGCCCGATCTCGCCGTCGTCGTTCCACTTCTCGAGGTCGGCGATGAGCTTGGCGGCGTGCTCGGCCCGGTCGCCGGCATCGTCCTCGTGCAACAGCTCGGTGAGGTCCTCGGCGAGATCCCCGGCTCGCTCGTCCCAGCCAGGGGCGTGGGCGGCGATGTCGGCGAGCAGGCGGCTGACCTCGGCGAGCTCCTCCGGTTCGGGGCGTTCTCGAGCTTCCAACACTGCCACGGCCACCCGGCCCGTGGCAGTGTCCAACTCATCCTCGCGCATCCAGCCGCCCACGTCCATGAGCAACTCGTGGG
>CAYQMQ010000229.1:0-3850 GCA_964418395.1 uncultured Actinomycetota bacterium | reverse complement strand
ACTTCGACCACACCTACACCGGCACGATCCTGCCGCTGAAGGCCAGCGGCCACACCTACGGCGACGCGATCGACGAGCAGCCCGGCGGCTGGGACCACGTCGAGGTGCGCCTGGACGAGTTCGCCGCCAGCTCGAGCGACGTCACCGAGCTGGGCATCCGGGTGGGCGACTTCGTCGCCGTCGACGCCTACCCGCAGGTGACCCGCAGCGGGTTCGTGAAGTCGCGCCATCTCGACGACAAGGCCGGCGTGGCCGCCGCCATCGGGGCGTTCAAGGCGCTCAAGGACGCCGGCGTGCGCCCGCCGGTGCGCACCCGCCTGCTGGTGACCATCGCCGAGGAGGTCGGCCAGGGCGCCGCCCACGGGCTGCACGAGGACGTCGCCGAGGTCGTCAGCATCGACAGCGCGATCGTCGCGCCGGGCCAGGCGTCCACCGAAACGGCGGTGAACGTGGCCATGCAGGACTCCACCGGCCCGTTCGACTACCACCTCACGCGGCGGGTGCTGCAGGTGTGCGACGAGCTGGAGATCCCGGCCGAGCGCGACGTGTTCGACCACTACCGCTCCGACGTCGCCTCGGCGATCGAAGCCGGCGCCGAGACGCGGGCGGCCCTGATCGGCTTCGGGACCGACGCCAGCCACGGCCACGAGCGCACCCATCTGGAGGGCGTGCGCCGCGTCGCCGAGCTGGTGGCCGCCTACTGCCAGCTGCCGCTGATGTTCGCCTTCGACGAGCAGCCCCACGGCCCGCTGGAGGAGTTCCCCCAGGGCGACCAGGAAGTGCGCCCGTCGATGGCCCCGGCGCTGGTCGACGAGCAAAAGATCGTCGAAGACGCCCCGGTCGTCGACTAGGCACCGTCGCCGGAGACGGCGGCCAGCGCCTCGGTGTGGACGGTCAGCGTGGCTGCTGAGGCTCCGCCGCGGGCGCGGTCGGGATCCGGGCGACGAGCGCTACGACGGCTGTGGCCGCCGGCACCACCAGCAACGACCCCAACCCGGTGGCGTACGAGCCGGTGGCGCCGAACCCGAGCGCCAACAGGATCGGGCCCAGCGAGCTGCTGGCGACGTTGACGCCCATGACCAGACCCCGCACCGAGCCGAGGTGGCCCACGCCGTAGAAGCGCGGGATCGCGGCCGCCTCGTAGGCCCGGGCGAGCCCGCCGGAGGCCCCGATGGTCGTCGCGTAGAGCGCGGCCACCCAGCCCGGCGTGACGACATCGCCGATGATCATCGCCATCCCGGTGATCTGCACGCCCATCGCCAGCGGGATGAGCAGCCGCGGCGGCCACCGGTCGGCGAGCCACCCCGCCGCCAGCGTGGCGGTGACGGTGGCCACGCTCTGGGGCACGAAGTTCGCCGCGGCCTGTGCGGCGGTCAGGCCCTGCTCGCCCAACAGCGAGATCTGATGGAACATCATCCCGGTGCCGATCATGGCCGTCGACATCGTCGCGCCGGTGATCGCCCAGAACAGCGGCGTGCGCGCCGCCTGCCCGCGCGTGTAGCCCGGCGCCACCGAGCCCGACGGGACGCCGTCGCCGCTCTCGTCCTCGTCGTCGGCGTCGGCTTTGCCGGCTGCGTCCCGGCGGGTCGGTCCCAGCGAACGCAGCCCGAACCAGCCCAGCGGCACCACCACCAACGCCACCGTCGCGCCGGCCACCACCCATGTCAGGCGCCAGCCCACCCGGTCGATCACCGCCGTCAGCGCCACCGGCGTCAGCCCCATCAGGGCGGTGCCCACCGCGACGGTGAGGCCCACGGCGAGGCCGCGTCGGCGGCGGAAGGCCGCTCCCACCGCGGTGGTCGCGGTCAGCGCCAGCGATCCCTGGCCCAGGCCGCGGATGCCGACGAACGCCACCCCGACCGTCACGAGCCCGGCCACGCCGGCCATAGCCATCGCTGCCAGCCCGAAGGCCGCGCCGACGACGGCCATCACCACCCGGACGCCGAGGCGGTCGATGGCGCGGCCGACGGCGGGCATGGCCAGCGAGCCCACCAGAGTGCCGACCATGTAGGCGCCGGACACCTGCGAGCGGGTCAGGTCGAGCGCCTCGCTCATCGGGTCCACGAAGACCGACACGCCGATGGTCTGGCCCGGTCCGCTCAGGGTCAGCGCCGCAGCGGCGACCGCGACGACGTGCCACGGCTCGGGCGCCAACGGGCCGTCGGCGTCACGACGCCACAGACGACCGGTCGCAGTCGACACGCAGGTCTCCTCGAACGAGGGTGGCGATGATCGCGATCTCCCCCACCCCGCTGGTACCGTTGCTCGCAACGCTGCACAGTAGGTCGACAGCGGTGACCCGTGCGGCGTCTCCTGACCACTGACAGAAGCCGCCCATGACGAGCACGAGCAAGTCGCAGTCGAGGCACGAGGAGGGCACCGCTCGCTCGTGGACGGTGACGGTGCGCCTGCGCGGCACCGTGTCGTCGATGGACGAGCTCGACGAGGCCTTGGCCGCGGTTACCGCGACCGCCCCCGCTGCCCGCGTCGACGCCGAGGGCGTGGAGGTGCGCGTCACCGTCGAGGCGGACACGGTCGAACAGGCACTCCACCTCGGCGTGAGCCGCACGCGCGCGGCCATCGTCGACACCGTACTCGGCGATGCCCCGGTCGTCGGCGGCACGGTCGCCGAGGAGCGGCTGGACCCTCGCGCTGTCGCCGGCGACGCACCGCCGCTGATGGGCGTCGACGAGGTCGCCGAGCTGTTGGACCTCAGCCGCACGCAGGTGCGTGAGCTCCTCGAGTCGCCGCGGTTTCCCGAGCCGCTCGCCCATCTGGCGCAGGGACCCGTGTGGCTGCGGGCGCATTTGGAGCGCTACCGCGAGCGCCTCGAGGCGCGGTCGGGCTGACGCCGACGGCCACCTGCGCCGCTGAGCGCCGGGACGGACGAGCCAGGCGCCGTCTCGATTGGTGCTGCTACCGGGGTTGCATGACAGAACAGATCGCAGGGCGCATCGGGATCTGGTGCCCGCGGGAGGATTCGAACCCCCGACCTACTGCTCCACCGTCAGGCGGGTATTCCGCATTTAGACGCCCTCGGCGCTGCGAGCTGGAGCGTCAGGATCACGAATCAGGCGGGCTCTAACTCCGCTCGGACTTGCCGCACCATATCTGGGTGGTCTGTCAGGAAGTTCTCGAGGGACGCCCTGTTGGGTTGACCTGGGATGTCGGTCCAAGCTTCCTCAGGTTCCAGTCCGGCAGCCTGTACAGCTTCGTGCAATAGGCGTGCACCTATCGCTTGCCCCTCTGCTGTGCTTTCCACCGCTAGGTAGAAGCCGACCTCGACCTGCCCATTCTGCAGGGACCCACCGACGTCCGGATCGATGGTGTCCCGGCTCATAAGAGCCTCCATGAGGCGATCTGTGAACGCGTCCACGAGCTCAGGATCGGCATCCTCCACCACGATGTACGCCGTGATGTGCATAATCATGAATGAGGTTCCTCCCAGCAAGGCAAGCGTTCCAGCCACTTGCGCAAGTTCTGCTCGTACCGGCTATTCGAGGGCGAGAGGTGCACAGTCTTGAAGTGCCCGTCGGTACATGGGCAGTAGCACTTGAAGTACTTGCCTCTCCGGATCCGCCATCCTCGGCGCTCCATGTCCTTGAGGAGAGCCTCAAGATCCTTATCCGGGTGTTTAGGGCGTTCTGCGCCCATCAGTCACCCTGACGGTCGGGCTTGCTATGCCCTCTACGATAGTACCCTATCCGAGAGGCGGTCATTGTTAGCCGTCAACGGGCCATCAGGCAGCCCTCTCGGTGCATCCTTGTCCTCGACCGCGGTGCCCCGCGCACAACCGCCGTGTCGCGCCGCTAGCGACCTCAGGTCGACCGGCTCGTGGCCGGACCTTAGC
>CAYQMQ010000228.1:0-3875 GCA_964418395.1 uncultured Actinomycetota bacterium | reverse complement strand
GGGGCCGGGCGCGCATGGCGCTGGGCGAGGTGCGGGTGACCTCGCGGGTGCTGGGCTATCAGCGCACGCGGGTCTCCACCGGCGAGTCGCTCGGCGTGGTCGAGCTCGACCTGCCGCCCCAGGAGCTGGTCACCGCCGCGCTGTGGGTGACCGTTCCCGAGGAGGTGTTGGCCGACGCCGGGCTGCCCGCCCGCGACGTGGCCGGGGCGGCCCACGCCGCCGAGCACGCCGCCATCGCGCTGTTGCCGCTGCTGGCCATGTGCGACCGGTGGGACATCGGCGGGGTGTCGACCCCGTGGCATCCCGACACCGGCGAGGCCACCATCTTCGTCTACGACGGCTACCCCGGCGGGGTGGGCATCACCGAGCGCGGCTACCGCTCGGGCGAGCGCCACCTCGCGGCGACGCTGGCGGCGCTGGAGGCGTGCCCGTGCCGGGCCGGCTGCCCGTCGTGTGTCCAGTCGCCGAAGTGCGGCAACGGCAACGAGCCGCTGGACAAGGCGGGCGCCACCCGCCTGCTGGCAGCGCTTCTGGCCGAGCGCGCCACCGAGGGACGGTAGCGACGGGACGGCAGCGGCGGGCGCGCCCCCGCGGGCTCAGCCCAGGCGCTGGCGCAGGCGCAGGATGTGGCCCGCGGTGACGAACAGCAACAGCCCTCCGGCCATCGGCGGCAGGGCCCGCTCGAGGGCGAACTCCTCGTCGCCGACGGTGATCGCCCCGCGGTTCTGCGGCGTGTCAGCCTCGGCGATCTCAGCCTCGCGCTCGTCGCCCCGCTCGCGGTCGGGGTCGTCGTAGGGAAGCTCGGTGGCGAAGCTGTCGTCGCCGGGCTCGTCGGCGACCGGCTCCTCCGCCTCGGCCTCCCCGCCATCGAGCTGGGGAACCGAGCTCTGCCCGGACGGGGGCGGGGGCTCGCGACCTTCGCGCAGCCCCGGCTCGGCCGAGCGCTCCGATGACGACCCGCCGGTGCTCTGGCCGCCGCTGCTTCCGCCGCCGTCGCCGTCACCACCACCGGTCTCGCCGCCGTTTCCGCCCTGGTCGCTGTTGTCGCCGCCGTCGCCGGTCGAGGGGGTGAGGCCGGAGTCGTCGGACTCGTCCGGCGTCGGGGTGGAGCTGGGATCGTCGCCGTCGCCGCTGTCGCCGTCGCCGCTGCCGCCGTCGCCGTCGCCGCTGTCATCGCCGGCGATGTCGACGGTGGCCGTCCCGGAGGTGGCGCTGACCTCACCGCCCTCACCGTCGCGGCGCACAGTCGTCACGCGGTAGTGCCACGTGCCCGCCCCGGGAGGTTCGTCGCGGTAGGCGGCGTCGCCACGCTGAGAGATCCGCGCCAGGGTCTCGAACGCGCCGCCGTCCTCGGCCCGCTCCAGCTCGTAGCGCACGAAGTCGGGGCTGGCCGCCTCGCTCCACTGCAGGGCGACCGCCTGGCCCTCATCGCGCAGCTCCGCCTGCAGCTCGGGGGCGGCCGCCGGCTGCGACACGGTGACCGAGTGGCCGCTCCACGCGGTGGTCTCGCCGTTGCCGAGGCCCAGCTCGGAGTGCGCCCGCGCTTCGACCCGATAGCTGCCGTTCGCCAGCGACCCACCGCCGTTGACCCAGCCGGAGGCGGGGTCCCACTGGGCCACCCAGGTGCTGGTGCCGCCGCTGCGCTCGCCGCCCTCGTGGGACAGGCGCGCGGCCGACCCGACGATGTCGCCGCCGCGGCGCAGCCGCGCCTCGACCCACTGGACCTCCTCGAGGGGACGGGTGTCGACCTCGACCTGGACCTGGGTGGGCCCGTCGATGCGCGCGCCCGACCCGGGCCGGGTGAGGCGGACCTCTTCGGCGGCCTGCGACGGCAGGGCCGACCCCGCCACGACCACGAGGGCGAGCCCGACGACGAAGGCGGCGTTGGCGGCAAACCGCCCCGTGCGGGCGGGCGCGATCGAAAGATCGGTCATGTCTCGGCACCGTCCGCAGAGGAGGGGTCAGCTCGCGCGTCGGTCATCGGCGCTGCTCCTGCGTACGCGGGCCTGTTGCCCTGCACCGGCGCAGGCCCTGCCCGGCGGTCGCAAATCGTACCGTTTGCCGGATGCGCCGTAAGGGGTCCCCCTCAGCGCGCCCTCGGCAGGGTCAACGCGGCGACGAGGCTGGCGTGACGGTCCCAGGGCCCGAGACGAGCCCCTTCCGTCGCAGGCGGGCCGGCCGGGGCGAGCCCCGCGGCGGCCTCGGCGGCCAACCGGCCGAGGGCGTGGCGCAGCAGGGCCAGGGTGGGCTCGACGCCGGCCGTCACGGTCACCCGCAGGGTCGCCGCCCGACGTCCGGTGACGCGACAGTCGACGAGTTCGGCGTCGTTGCGGGCCGCCAGGCGCTGCGCGGCGGCGCAGACGTCGCCGTCGCCGCCGGCGAGCGGATGGGCCCCGGCGCCGGCGAGCGCGGCCGCGTCGGCCGCCGAGCGGGCGCGGGCGTGGCTCGTGGCCACATCCACGCCGCCGGCGACCACCGCCAGGGCCAGCCCCATCATCACCAGGCCCCACCAGGTCATAGCCAGCGCGCTGGTGCCGCGCTCGCCGCGCGCGGTGGCCCCGGTCATCGGGCTCGGTCCATCGACGGCTCGCTGGCCGCGACGGCTCGGGCGCGCAGCTCGACGTCGGCGCCCAGCCGCGCCAGCACCCGGCTGGGCACCACCACCTCCACGGTGATCGCCTCGCCGGCCTCAGCGGCCTCAGGCGGCGGATCGACCCGGACAGCGCCGAGCTCGGCCAGGCCCACCGTCGCCAGCCGTTGGTGCACGTCCTCGCCGGCCGCCGCGGCGCGGGCCGCCTCACGAGCGGCGGCGTGGACGGCGGTCGCCTCGACGCCGACCATGCCGGCCAACAGCACGCCGACGCCGAGCAGCGCCACGATCGGCAGCACCAGCGCGAGCTCCAGCGACTGGCTGCCGCGTTGCCCGACGGCTGACCGTTCGCCGTCGCCGGAGCGCGGTCGGCAGCGGACGGCGGCGGCCGCCGGGGGCAGCGGCGTGCACCGCTCCCCCCGGCTGGGCATGTGCGGCCTCCTCACGAGCCCAAAAAGCCCGAGGCGAACTCGAAGATCCGGCCGATCCAGTCGCCGATCTGGTTGCCGATGGTGTCCTGCTGCTCCTGCAGCACCACCACCATCGTCCCGCAACCGGCGGCGGCGACCCCGCCGAGCATGGCGTACTCGGCGGCTTGGGCGCCGCGTTCGCCGTCGCCCAGCGCGCGGCGGCGGCGGGCGAGGCGCTCGCCGACGCGGTCGCCGGCCTCGGTCAGCGCGAGGCTCGTGCGCACGGCCACCGCCCTGGTGGTCTCGTCGAGCGCGCCAGCAAGCGGTCTGGCTGTGGCCATGGGTACCTCCTTCGTCGTGGGTGTCGGCTCGACCCGGCCCGCCCGACCGCCGGTCGGGATGGCAAGGCCGCGGGGAAGGGCTCCGAACGGAGCCGGCAGCACGGTACGGGTGCTCACGCCGCCACCGGCGGATCGGGGCGCTGTGGCTGTGGACAGGCCCCCCCGCCCCACGCGTCTCAGCGCCGCTGGCGTGCGGGCGCTGCGGGGGCGGTGGACAGGCGCACAGCCCGCACCAGCGCCGCTGGCGCATCGACCGCGACGGCGACCGTCGGCGTGGCGGCGCCCGCCGCGCGCGGCCCCGGTCCCCGGAAGGTCAGGCGGACACCGCCGGCGGGCTGCTCGCCGCCGTGGCAACGGGCCAGGCGTGCGAGGCGCCGACCGGCTCGGGCTCGTGGGCCACGCCGGCGGCTTCGAGCTGTTCGCGGAGCTGTTGCAGACAGCGGGCCCGGGTGGGGCCGATGCTGCCGACGGGGATGTCGAGTTGGTGGCTGAGCTCGTCGTAGGACGGCGGCGGGTCGGCCATCAGCGCCCGCA
>CAYQMQ010000227.1:0-3912 GCA_964418395.1 uncultured Actinomycetota bacterium | reverse complement strand
TCGTGGCCGTGGGGTTCGTGGCCGTGCCCGTGGTGGTCGCGCCCGCCACCCACCGGCTGGCCGTGCGCGGTGTCGCCGGCCAGCAGCGCCAGCGCGTGGGCCAGCACGCCGCGCACCGCGTCGAAGCTTTCCACCGCCCCGCGGGGGCTGCCGGGCAGGTTCACCACCAGCGTCTGATCGACCGAGCCGGCCAGCCCCCGCGACAGATCGGCCATCGGCGTGTGCGCGCGACCGGCGGCGCGCATCGCCTCGGCCAACCCCGGCACGGTGCGGTCGATGACGGCGGCGGTCGCCTCCGGGGTCACGTCGCGGGGCCCCAGCCCCGTCCCGCCGTTGGTGACCACCAAGTGAGCGGCCCCGGCAAGGCGGCGCAGCGTCACCGCGATCGCGTCGCGTTCGTCGGCGACGACCTCGCGGGCCACGATCTCGTAGCCGTCCTCGGCGAGACGGTCGGCCACGGCGGCGCCGGTGTCGTCGTTTCGCACCTGGGCAGCGACGCCGTCGCTTGCGGTCAGCACCGCTGCGCGCGGCGCATCAGCGTGGTCGGCCATCGCGTCTCTCACGAGAAGGCGCCAACGGCGCACTGTCGGGTCCGTGCCAACCTACCCCGATGGCGACGCCCAAGCCGCCTCTTGCCGCCCAAGCCGCCTCTTGTGGAGTCGGTCCCCGCCTGATTAGGGTGAGCCCACCCGGTGGGGAGGGCCCACCCGGAGGGGCTCGTTGGAGGGGAGCGCCGGAGGGGCTCGCCGGAGGAACTCGCCGGAGGCGACGCTCCGAGCTGCGTGCGGAACCAGCGACAACGAGGACGAGGGCGGATGACCGCGAGCATCGGCGAGGTGGCCGAGCTCGCGGGCGTGTCGGCCGCCACGGTCAGCCGGGCCCTGCGCGGGCTGCCCAACGTGGCGCCATCCACCCGCCAGCGGGTGCTCGAAGCCGCCGACGCCCTCGGCTACGTCGCCGACGCCGCCGCCGCCCGCCTAGCCACCGGCTACACCCTGACGGTCGGGGCGGCGGTGACCCACCTGGGACAGTGGTTCACCAGCCAGGTGCTGGCCAGCGTGGAGGCCGTGGTCACGCGGGCCGGCTACGACCTGCTGCTGCTGACCGTCGCCGACTCCGCCGACCGCCGGCTGCTGGCCGCCGGCAAGCGGACCCACGGGCGCGTCGACGGCCTCGTCGCCGTGGACGTCGCCCTGGACCAGCACGAGCAGCGCCAGCTTGCCCACACCGGCGTGCCCGCGGTGCTGGTGGGCGTCGGGTCCCAGCACCTGTCCAGCGTGGGCATCGACAACGTCGCGGCGGCCCGCGCGGCCACCCACCACCTGCTCGCGCTCGGGCACCGCCGCATCGGCCTGATCGGCCACGTCATCGACCCCGCCCAGGACTTCCCCTCGGCCCGCGAGCGCCGGGACGGCTACCTCGCCGCGCTGCGCGCCGCCGACGTCGCCCCCGATCCCGCCCTCGAGGCGGTGGGCAACTTCTCCCTCCAGGGCGGCGGCGAGGCGGCAGCCGCCCTCCTCGATCGTTCCGACCCACCCACCGCGATCTTCGCCCTGTCCGACGAGATGGCCACCGGGGCGCTGCGCCTCGCCAAGGAGCGGGGGGTGACGGTGCCCGACCAGCTCAGCGTGATGGGGTTCGACGACCACGAGACCGCGGCTCCGCTGGGCCTGACCACCGTGGCCCAACCGGTGGCCGGGCAGGGCGAGCGTGCCGCCGAGCTGCTGCTGGCTCAGCTCGAGCACGGGCCCGGCCAGCCGCGCCAGGTGCGGTTGCCCAGCCGGCTCGTCGTGCGCCACACCACGGGCCCACCGCCCGGTCCGCGCATCTCACCCCCTTGCCAGCCCTCCGCACACCGTTCATGATCGAGCCCTCCGCGCTGTTCAGAGGGACACGCCGAAGAAGGGTTGCGTTATGGCCGAAATCGTCTTCGACGGTCTGTGGAAGCGCTATCCGGACGGCACCGAGGCCGTCAAGGACATCAACCTGACCGTCAACGACGGCGAGTTCGTGATCCTGGTGGGCCCGTCGGGGTGTGGCAAGTCCACCGCGCTGCGCATGGTCGCCGGGCTCGAGGAGATCTCGGAGGGGAAGCTGCTCATCGGCGACAAGGTCGTCAACGACCTGACGCCCAAAGAGCGCGACATCGCCATGGTGTTCCAGTCCTACGCGCTGTATCCGCACATGAGCGTGCGCGACAACATGGGGTTTGCGCTCAAGCTCGCCAAGGTCTCCAAAGACGAGATCGAGCGGCGCGTGAACGACGCCGCCGAGATCCTCGACCTCACCGAGTTCCTGGACCGCAAACCCAAGGCTCTCTCCGGCGGACAGCGCCAGCGCGTGGCCATGGGCCGCGCGATCGTCCGCAACCCGCAGGCGTTTTTGATGGACGAGCCCTTGTCCAACCTGGACGCCAAGCTGCGCGTGCAGATGCGCGCCGAGATCGCCCAGCTGCAGACCAAGCTGGGGGTCACCACCCTCTATGTCACCCACGACCAGACCGAGGCCATGACGATGGGTGACCGGGTGGCGGTGCTCAAAAAGGGCGAGCTCATGCAGGCGGACGCGCCACAGACGTTGTACGACTATCCCGGCAACCTGTTCGTCGCCGGCTTCATCGGCTCACCGGCGATGAACCTCGCCGAGGCCGACCTCGAGGATGGCGGGTCCGGGAACCCCCGGGTGCGGCTGGGCTCCAACACCCTGGAGGTGCCGGACGCCGCCCTGGCGACCTACCCACAGGCACGCGACAAGATCGGCGGGAAGGTGGCGGTGGGCTTTCGCCCCGAGCACGGCTTCCCCACCCACGGGGACACGGCGGCGGAGGCCACGATCACCGGCGAGGTCACGCTCGTCGAGGCACTGGGCTCGGAGGTCGTGGTGCACATGTACACCGACGCCCACCCGGTGGTCACCGAGGACATGCGCGAGGCCGTCGACGATCCGGAGGCGTTCGCCGCGCTGGAGCAGAGCGCGGCCGCCGGGATGTACATGACGTTCCGGTTCGCGCCCCAGGATGCCCCCAAACAGGGAGAGCGCCTCACCGTCGGCATCAAGTCGGACTGGCTGCACTTCTTCGATCTCGACACCGGCGCTGCGCTGCGGTGACAGCGGCCCCGGAAGGATCCGCATTGGCTATTGACGTGCCTACGACCGCCATGGTTTGGTTCGGCTTGTAAACGGTTACACACCCGGTTCTCGGAACGTGGGGCCCGAGGGTGCAAGTCCCGGCGGGACCATCGCGATGGGGAGACAGCCCGGAGGGGCGATCGGAGCAAAATTGACATACCACAATGCACGCCGCTATTTGCTGCCGCTGCTGGCGGCGCTCGCTCTGGCGGCCACCGCCTGTGAGGGCGACCCCGGCGGCGGAGGCGGCGAGGCCCAGTCGGGGTCGGGCTCGGTGCGCGTCATGAGCGCGTTCACCGGCGCAGAGGCCGAGGCCTTCCGTGAGTCGATCGCGGCCTTCGAGGAAGAGACCGGCATCACCGTCGACTACGAGCCCAGCGCCGAGTTCGAGACGGTGCTGCCCACCCGCGTGGAGGCCGGCAACCCGCCCGACATCGCCCTGTTCCCCCAGACGGGGCTGCTGATGGACATGGCGAACGCGGCCGACGCCACCCCGCTCGGGGAGTTCATGGACATGGACGCCCTCGAGGACACGATGGTGGCGGGGTTCCTCGACTCCACCCGCGACGATGAGGGCAACACGTTCGGCCTGCCGATGCGGCTGGCCAACAAGAGCCTGCTGTGGTATCCGCGCCAGCAGTTCGAGGAGGCCGGCTACGAGGTCCCCGAGACCCACGAGGAGCTGGTCGAGCTCGAGGAGCAGATCCGCGACGACGGCGGCACCCCGTGGTGTCTGGGCATGGAGTCCGGCGACGCCACCGGCTGGGTGGGCACCGACTGGGT
>CAYQMQ010000226.1:0-3949 GCA_964418395.1 uncultured Actinomycetota bacterium | reverse complement strand
ACTCCCAGTCCGACGTGCGCTACTCCGGCTTCACCGAGACCGAGCCCGACCCCGACCCCGATCCCGGTGAGGGGTCTGACCGGTTGGCCGGCAGCGGCCGGCTGGAAACCGCCGTGGAGATCGCCCGGGACTCCTTCCCGCAAGACGGAGCTGCCGATGCGGTGATGCTGGCGCGGGCGGATGTGTTCGCCGACGCGCTGGCCGGCACGCCGCTGGCGGTCGACCGGACTGCCCCGATGCTCATCACCCACTCCGGCTCGCTGGCGAGCCCGGTGGCCGACGAGATCCAGCGGGTGCTCGGCGACGACCCGTCCAAGACGGTGTATCTGCTGGGTGGGCCGGCGGCGCTGTCGGACACGGTGGCGCAACAGGTCGGCGGGCTCGGCTATCGGGTGCAGCGGCTGGCCGGCGGCAACCGCTTCGAGACCGCGATCGCCATTGCCGACGAGCTCGGCACGGTCGACAAGTACTTGATCACCACCGGGGGCACCTTCCCCGACGCCCTCTCGGCCGGCCCAGCCGCTGCCGTGGCCGACGGCGCGGTGCTGTTGAGCGCCGGCGATCAGCCCGTCGGGGTGACCGACACCTATCTCGCCCAGCGGCCGCAGACCGACCGGTTCGCCATCGGCGGGCCGGCGGCGCGAGCCTACGGCGATGCCGAGCCCGTGGTCGGCCGAACCCGGGAGGGCACCGCCGTCGCGGTCGCCGAGCGCTTCTTCGACGGGCCGCCCGCGGTGGGCGTGGCCCAATCCGGGGCGTTTCCCGACGCGTTGACCGGCGGCGCCCACATCGGCGCGCTCACCGCCATCGCTGATGAGGGCGGGCCGATGCTGTTGACGCCGTCGACCAGCCTGGCCAGGCCCGTGGCCGACTACCTGTGCGCCACCGACAGCATCACGAGGGCCTCGATCTACGGGGGCACGGGCGCGATCGCCGACAGCGTGATCGCAGCCATCGATGCCGCGCTCGACGGCAGCGGCTGCGACGGCGACGCGCCCCAGCAGGAGCCGTTGACCGGGGCGTCGCAGCTGCATCCCCGCGGTGTGGGGGTGGCGCATGCCGGCATGACGCTGCACGAGGTGGAAGCCGCCTCCGGCACCACCCTCGAGGTCCAGGAGTTCGACACCTTCGGCGGGCGGTGCTACTACGCTCAGCCACAAGGGGTGTCGGCGTACTCGCTGTTGGTCTTGTCGCCCGGCGAGGAGGCCCCCGACGATCCCCACGACGGGGTGGTCGCCCGAGCCACCACCACGGGGTTTGAGGGGTCGTTCACCAGCACCGAGGCCGGCATCGAGCCCGGTGACACGCGGTCGGCTGTCGAGGCGGCCTACGGTGCGGACAATCTGACGGAAAGCCCGCACACCTACCAGCCAGACGGCGTCTACCTCGACTATCACACCGCCGACGGCGATCACGGGCTGCGCTTCGAGGTCGGCGGCGACGACGTCGTCCAGACGATCCACGGCGGCGACGCCGACGCGATCACCGCCCCGGAAGGCTGCGCCTAAGCTGCGGGACAGCGCCGAGCCGATGGAGAGCCTGGGTGTCAAGCGAGCTGCAAACCGTCCAGGGCGCGACCGTCCTCGTCACGGGAGCCACCGACGGGCTAGGTCGTGAAGTCGGGCGCTCGCTCGCCGAGGCGGGCGCCCACCTGCTGGTCCACGGCCGCGACCCCGAGCGCGTCCGCGACACGGTCTCGGCGCTGGCCGCGGACGCGGTGCATCCGCCACGCGGATACGTCGCCGATTTCGGCGACCTCGCCGAGGTTCGCCGGCTCGCCGACGAGGTCCGGGCCGGGCACGACCGCCTCGACGTGCTGGTCAACAATGCCGGCATCGGCGCCGGCCCGCGGGGCGGTGGCCAGCGAGAGACGAGCGCCGACGGCCACGAGCTGCGGTTCCAGGTGAACTACCTCGCCGCGTTCCTGCTCTCCCGGCTGCTGTTGCCGTTGCTCGAGCAGTCGGCGCCTGCCCGGATCGTGAACGTCGCCTCGGGCGCCCAACAGGCCGTCGACTTCGACGACGTGATGCTCGAACGCGCTTACGACGGGTGGCGGGCGTATTCGCAGAGCAAGCTGGCGATGGTGGCCGACGCCTTCGAGCTGGCCGAGCGCCTGGATCCCGCCCTCGTCACCGTGAACGCACTGCACCCCGCCTCGTTGATGGACACCAAGATGGTGCGGGAGAGCTTCGGCGCCGCGCAGACCTCGGTGGGGCACGGGGTCGAGCCGGTGTTGCGCTTGGTGGCCGACCCGGGGTTGGACGGCGTGAGCGGGCGCTATTTCAGCGGGCGTTCCGAGTCCCGGGCCGCGGATCAGGCCTACGACCCCGAGGCCCGGGCCGAGCTCGCGCGGCGGTCTCGCGAGCTGACAGGCCTCGAGGCGTAGACAACCACAGGTGCTCTGGGCTATCGCACGTCGCTGGAGGTGAGCGGCTCGTACACGTCGGGGTCGGGGTCTCCCTCCACGTGGATCTCGCCGGCGGCGCCTTTGTGCACCCGGAAGATCGAGTGGTCGACCATCAGGTACTCGCCGGGCACCTCGAAGGTCAGCTCCACGCCGACCGCACCCCCGACGGGCACCACGGTGCTTTGCACGTTGTGGTTCTCGAGACCGAACGAGCCCTCGACGTACACGGTGTCGAAGATCTCGCCGATGACGTGGAAGCTCGACAGCAGGTTCGGTCCGATGTTGCCGACGAACAACCGGGCGGATTCGCCGCTGCGGATCGGCTCGTCGAACACCCCCAGGGCGCGGTCGCCCGTGACGGCGTCGGGCCGGCCGTTGAAGGTCACGAAGGTGGGTTCTTCGAGCCGGGCGGACTCGCCGGAGAACGTCAGGTGGCCGGCGTCGTCGAGCTGGGAGGCGGGCTCTGCGCCGCCTCGGTCGGTGTAGAACTCGCTTTGCAGCACATACGCCTCGTGGTCGACGTCCGGCAGCCCGTCGGCGGGCTCGACCACCACGAGCCCGTACATCCCGTGGGAGATGTGGGTGGGGATGTCGGGGAAGGCGCAGTGGTAGATGTAGATCCCGGGCTGGCGCAGCTCGGCACGCAGGTTGGAGGTGGCGCCCGGCGCGGCGTCAAGCTCCACCGACCCGCCGCCGGGACCGGTGACCGCGTGGAAGTCCACGTTGTGTGGCAGTGAGCTGTCCTCCGGGTTGTGCAGGTGGAACTCCAGGGTGTCGCCCACGCGTGCGCGGATCATCGGGCCGGGCACTGTCCCGTCGAAGGTCCAGTAGTCCATCGTGGTTCCCGGCATCGCCTCGGCGACGATCTCGTGGATTTGGAAGTGAACCTCCTGCTCGATCGGACCCGACCGCTCGACGGGATCCTGGTACTCGCCGTCCTCGTACAAGGTGTAGTTGGCGCGGTCGGGCAGGTGAGACGGGTGCCGGGAGATCTCGTCGACCTCGGGGCTGAGGGCTTCACCGGTCGTGGCGTCGCCGGTGGACTCCTCCGTCGCCGCTTGAGCGTCCTGCTGAGCGCCGGCGGTCTCGCCGGCGTCGTCAGCAGAGCAGGCGGCGGCGAGCAGCATCACGCTCGTCGCGAGCGCGAGAAGTCGGTGCCGCGTGGAACCGCGCATGGTGGCTCTCCTTGGTGGGCGGGCATGTCCGACGTCTGCAAGTGTCACCCGAGCGCAGGGCCGGTCCTGGGGACACAAGTCCCTGCGCGACAGGACCGAAGGGCCCGTTTTCGAGCCGAGGACTCCCCTCTGTGGCTGGCTCGTGGGACTGCCTCGCGGTCAGGACTCGGAAAGCGGTTGGAACTTCCATCAACTGGAATCGCTAGGATCGTGGATCGGGCGGCGGTGCCGCCCGCTAGCCGTTGCCCCTCACAGGCTGCGTTCACAGGAGAAGAGGCCAGGTGCGCATTGGTGAACTCGCCGACGCCGTCGGCGTAAACCCCAAGACCATCCGCTACTACGAGGGCATCGGGCTGCTGCCCGAGCC
>CAYQMQ010000225.1:0-3964 GCA_964418395.1 uncultured Actinomycetota bacterium | reverse complement strand
CCGCCCAGGGGTGTTGCGGCGCGTTGATGGTCCACGCCGGCTGGGAGGCCGGCGCCCGCGACCACGCCCGCGCGCTGATCGACGCCTTCGACGCGGCCGGGGTGGACACGATCGTGACCAACGCCGCGGGCTGTGGCTCCACCCTCAAGGAGTACGGCCATCTGCTGGCTGACGACCCCGCGTATGCCCAGCGAGCCGCCGCGCTGGCCGATCGGACCCGCGACGTCACCGAGCTGCTGGCCGAGCTGGAACCCCGCGCCACCCGCCACCCGCTGGCGGTGCGCGTGGCCTATCAGGACGCCTGCCATCTCAACCACGCCCAGGGGATTCGCCGGGCCCCGCGTGACGTGCTGGCGGCCATCCCCGGCCTCGAGCTGGTCGAGCTCGCCGAGCCGGACCTGTGCTGTGGGTCGGCGGGCATCTACAACCTCGTGCAGCCCGAGCCCGCCGAGGAGCTCGGGGCGCGCAAAGCCGGGCACGTGCGCACCGCCCATCCCGACGTGGTGGTCTCGGCCAACCCGGGCTGTTCGATGCAGCTGCGCCGCCATCTCGACGGCCGCGTGCCGGTGCGCCATCCGGTGCAGCTGGTCGACGCCGCCATCCGCGGGGTGGATCCGCTCCGCTGAAGCCCGCACTCGCCCCGAGAGTCTCCAACGCGGGCGGCGGGGGCAGCGCTCTCGGGCGCGAGGTCAAAAGCCGGAGGCGCTCGCCGGGCTGGCCGGCACGTGCGCGGTGCGCCGCCACACGAGCGTCAGCCCCACGGCGATCGCGCACAGGCCCGCCACGATCGACCAGCCGAGAAGGTAGGAGTCCGTGCGGTCCACCAGCGGGCCGAACGCCAGCGGCCCGATCATGAAGCCCCCGTACAGCCCGAGGCCGACAACGCCGGACGCCCGCCCGGTGCGGCCCTGGCCAGCCCCTCGGACGACGGTGAGCATCACCACCGCGTTGACCGCCACCGCCGACACGCCGAACCCCGCCAACCCCGGCCACAGCGTCCACGGGCCCACGTGCTCGCCGGCGGCGATCAACAGCACCGACCCGCAGGCGATCCCGGCCAGCAGCGTCAGCGTGCGGACCGGCGCGTCGAGACGCTCGGCGGCGCGACTCCACAGGATGCGCGCGGCGATGCCCGTCACGCCGAGCACGCCGGTGGCCATGCCGGCGACTTGCGCCGACAGGCCCACCCGCTCGAACGCATACAGCGGCGCGAAGATCATCACCGCCTGCACCGTCATGCCGATCAGGCAGGTGTAGGCCGCCAGCCACCACACCATCGGCTCGAGCCGGACGTGGGCCGCGTCCGGCTGACCGCGCCCGTGGGCCGCGGTGGCGGGCAGCACGAGCCGGACCCCCACCATCCCCAGCACCGCCAGCGCGACGCCGACCGTCATCGACCCGCGCCACCCCACCACCAGCGCCAGCGACGGCAGGGCGAAGCCGATCACCGCTTGGCCCATCTGCACCCCGGACTGCTTGACCCCGACATACACCCCTTGGCGCCCGGACGGTACGTGGTCGGAGATCAGCTGGTTGGTCACGGGGTTGGCAATCGCCTGGGTGACCCCGCCGAGCGCCGCGCCCGCCCACAGCCACGGCAACGCCGTGGCGCTGGCCATCGTGGCCGCCGCCATTCCGCCCACGACGAAGACCGCCATCGTCACCCGGCGGGCCTGAAAGACGTCCACTTGCCGGCCGCCGAGGATCGAGGTGGCAGCCGCCACCGCGAACGTCACCGTGGCCAGGCTCCCCAGCTCCGTCCGGGTGAGGCCGAGGTCGGGCACCACCAGCGGCGACATCGCCCCCACGGCGTTGACCGCGAACGGGCCGATGCTCATCGAGGCGGCCAGCGCCGCCGCGAAGGCCACCCGCCGACCTCCTGCACGGTCCACCGCTGCACTCCTCGACCTGCTCGCCCAACAAACCCCCCGCCCGGTGAACGGAGTCTATGCGGAGCACCACCGAGCGAACAAAGCGGCTCGGACGCCGTCGTCGAGCCCCGAACCTCACCGGACTAGCCACACGTGATCACGTCCGGCAGAAGACAATGCCCCAAATATGCGAGGACGGCCCGGCGTCGCGGTACGTACCATTTCTGGGAGGCCATCAGACCGCCACAGACGGCGAGCCCGTCGCGACGGTCGCGAGCCGTTATCGACTGCGCTGGGGGAACCACTCATGGGAGCACGCTCGCTGCACTACGCCAGCGACGCCACCGGATCCGATGCGCGGGTCGACGAAGTGGGTTTCTATCGCGGCCTGGTGGAGTCCGCTCCGGATGCCCTCGTCGTCGTGGACGATCGGGGCAGGATCTGTTTCGTCAACCAGCAGACCGAGTCGTTGTTCGGCTACACGCGGGCAGAGCTCCTCGGCCAGGCTGTCGAGATCTTGGTGCCCGAACGCCATCGGGACGCCCATCCCGCCCATCGCGCCGGCTACGTCACCGAGCCACGGATGCGTCCCATGGGCGCCGGGCTAGACCTCATGGCCCAGCGCAAGGACGGCACTGAGTTCCCGGTGGACATCAGCCTCAGCCCGCTGCACACCGACGAGGGCTTGGTGGTGTCAGCGGTCATCCGCGACATCACCGAACGCAAGCGCGCCGCCGCCGAGCTGCGACGCGCCAACGAGCAGCTGACCACGACCGTCCGCGAGCTCGAACGGCGAAACAACGAGATGACGTTGATCAACGAGCTCAGCGACCTCCTGCAGAGCTGTCTCGAGCAGCGGGAAGCCAACGAGGTGGTCGAGCGCTTCGCTCGACAGCTGTTCCCCGACCTGTCGGGAGCGCTGTTCCTGCAGACCGACGACGGCCCGTGCTACGAGCTGGCGGCCTCCTGGGGAGCCACCGACGTGGACGCGTGGGCGTTCGAACCCACCGAGTGCTGGGCACTGCGCCGCGGCCGGCGCCACCTGGTGGCCACCGCCGACGGCGGTCCCGTGTGCCCGCATCTGCGCGGGACGGAGGCCGCAGCGATGTGCGTGCCGATGAGCGCCCAGGGCTCCACCCTCGGGGTGTTCCACCTGCGCGCCAACGGCGTCGCCGCCCTCAACGACGCCACCCAGCGCCTGGCCAGCACGGTGGCCGACCACCTCTCGCTGGCGCTGGGCAACTTCCAGCTGCGCGAGACCCTGCACCGCCAGTCGGTGCGCGACAGCCTGACCGGCCTGCACAACCGGCGATACCTGGAGGAGTCGCTCGCCCGCGAGATCGGTCGGTCCATGCGCAGCGACCTGCCCTTCAGCGTGCTGATCCTCGACCTCGACCACTTCAAGCACGTCAACGACGCGCTCGGCCATGCCGCCGGAGACCGCGTGCTCGTGGCCGTGGCCGACCTGCTCGCCGAGCACGTCCGCGGGGGCGATCTCGCCTGCCGCTACGGAGGAGAGGAGTTCGCGCTTGTGTTGGCCGAGTGCGGCCTCAGCACCGCCACCCAGCGTGCCGAGCAGCTCCGTCAGGCGGTCAGCGCCCTCAGCCTCCACGGCGATCTCGCCCTACCACATGACGCCACTACCGTGTCCATCGGCGTCGCCGCCTTCCCCACCCACGGCGCCACGCCACGCGAGCTGATCGCGACCGCCGACACCGCCCTATACCAGGCCAAACGCAACGGGCGCGACCGCGTCGTCGCCGCCCCTCTGCCCGCGACCGACGACACCGGCTGATAGCGCCGCGCAGAGACCAACGCCGCGGGAACCTGACAGCGAGCCGGCCTGCAGCCTGTCCGCGGTGGTGCGCCACTTGACAGCGTGGGACGAGCCGGTACCGTTTCCGTCGTGGCGTTCGTCATGAGAACGAACGTGCGCAACACTAAGCGTCGGTGCCGGTGAGCGAACGCGGAGTGCTGCGACCGTGGCCGAGATCCTGTCGCTGCAAGACGCCGTCGGGGGGCTGATCACCGACGGTGCCGTCATCGCGCTCGAAGGGTTCACGCACCTGATCCCGGTGGCCGCCGGGCGTGAG
>CAYQMQ010000224.1:0-3972 GCA_964418395.1 uncultured Actinomycetota bacterium | reverse complement strand
GCGGAGTCGGCGTCGGCGAAGTAGCCGCCCTCGGTGCCCCAGCGGGTGATGGTGTCGGCCACCCGGTCGATCATGTGGCGCACGCTGCTCTCGCGCTGCGGCGTGCCCAGGTGTCCGCGGAAGTACTTCTGGGCCACGATCGTGGTCGCGTTCATCGACCACGAGGCCGGGAACTCCACGTCGCGCTGCTCGAAGCTGATGTCGCCGGTCTGGTAGTCGGTGATCACCGCATCGCGGTGCTCCCACTGGATCTCGTCATACGGGTGCACGCCCTCGGTCGTGAAGTAGGGCTGGACCGTCAGGCCGGTGCGGCCGTCCGCGGCGGAGGCGGCGCGCAGGGCAGCGCGGGTGGTGACCATACGGGGCTCCTCGGGGTCTGCGAGCGGTTCTGCGGGCCTTACTGGCGGCGGGCTTGCGGGCGCCCGCGCGGTGTGACGAAGCACAACCATGTAATTTCACGATGGTGCCCCACGCCGCGGTCCGACGTCAAGGGTCCCCTCCCGGATGAACAACCAGATGTCGCCCCAGAGGCCGGACCCAACCACAACATCTCGTACCACCTGACGGGGTGCCCGCGGAGCCGAGCGTGGGGAAGCGGCGTGACGCTAGCACCCCCGCAGCGCTCACACGCCCCCCTCTGCGGCGTGCAGCCTGTGGATGATCCAGACCCGTTCCCACAAGATATTGTGTGACTATCCCACAAGTTCCTGAGGACCTGTGGATAACCCCTACCGGGATGTCGACCTGCGCCGCGGTCTTCCGGGCACCGATGTGGACGCCGGACGTGGACAGTCGGTGGACCCCGGTGGATGACGGCGACGAAAAAAATTCCCACATCGCCCTGCGAGGAGGCCCGTACCGTGCGCTGCCCGCACTGTGGAGCCGACGACGACCGCGTCGTGGACTCGCGCCCCGCCGACGACGGCGCGGCGGTTCGCCGCCGACGCACCTGCCAGGCATGCCACCAACGCTTCTCCACCTACGAGCGGGCCGAACAGCTGGGGCTGGTGGTGCGCAAGCGCGACGGGAGCTTCGAGCCCTACGAGCGCCAGAAGGTGCTCGACGGCATGCGGCGGGCCCTGGGCAGCGACGTCGACGGGGGCACGGTCCGCGCAGCCGCCGAGCAGGTCGAGTCACGGTTGCAGGCCATGGGCCGGCGCCATGTGCCCAGCTCGGCGGTGGGCACCGAGGTGATGACCGCGTTGCAAGCCGTCTCACCGCCGGGGGCCATCCGCTTCGCCAGCGTCCACCAGGGCTTCACCTCCACCGAGGACTTCCGCCGGGCCCTCGCTGACCTGGAGGATCCCGACGACGCCGCCGCGGGCGAGCCTTCGACTGGTGGTGCCTGAGGGACGCCGGCCCAGCAGCGCACCACGTGCCCGGGCGCATGCCAGCCCACAGCCGGTCAGCGCGCCTCGCCCGGCACCACCACGACATCGCCGGGGCGCAGTTCACGGGCGTCCACGTCGTTCGCCCGCATGACCTCGTGAACGAACACCTCGTACCTGGTGCCCTCCGGCGCGTGGGGCCTCAGCGCCTCCCAGGCGGTTTCGCCCTCCCCCAGCGTCACCGTGGCGGCCGTCCCCGCCCCACCCGGTTCGCCGCCAACCTCGTCCGACCGGGCTTGGGCCGCCGCGGAAGCCGCTCCGTCAGCGACACCGCCGAAGTCGGTGCCGCGTCCGCTGCCGCTACCCACAACCCCCACGGCGCCCACCACCACGACGACGGCGAACACCACCGCCAACAGGACCATGCCGCCCGCGGTTGTCCGGTCATGTCGCCCTACGGCATGTCGCCCTACGGCATGTCCCCCTACGGACCGGTCTCCTGCTGGCGACCGACGCCGCGCCGGCCGGCTCGCTGTGGTCCCACGCCTGTGGTCTGTGGCGATGGCGGTCATCGCAGCTCCTCCGAGTCGGGATCCATCCGCTGAGCCGTCGACTCGCATGATGGCGGGGGGGTGTGACATCAGGACGAGGGGGCTAGGGTACGCATGTTCGCCAGGCTACTCCGAACGTTCGTTCCAACGCAAGGGGAACCGAACCACAAGTGGTTCTCCACAGTTACGAACGGGTGTTTTGATATCGGGACGCCCGTTCGGATACACTGGAGCTGCGGGCTGGCTCCAGGCTCGCGGCGCGCGGCGTTCCGCTCGCCATTCCAGCGCCGACAGGAGGGTCTGCGGTGAACGACAGCGATACGACTCCGGCAACCACCCAGCCCGAAGAGCTCAACGAACGGCAGCGGCGCATCCTCAAGGTGATCCGCCAGGCCATCGACACGCAGGGCTATCCGCCCAGCGTCCGCGAGATCGGCGAGGTGGTGGGTCTCAAGTCGCCCTCGAGCGTGCACACCCAGCTCGCGGCCCTGGAGCGGGCCGGGTACCTACGGCGGCGGCCCACACGGTCGCGGGCGATCGAGCTGCTCGAGCGCGCCCGCAGCTACAGCGACGGCGACGCCCCCGTCGAAGCCGTGAGCAGCGCGCCAGCGGAGGGCGCCACCGCGAACGTGCCGTTGGTCGGCGACATCGCCGCCGGGTCTCCCCTGGTCGCCGAGGAGAACATCGAGGAGGTGGTGCCGCTGCCCAAGTCGCTGGTGGGCGACGGCTCGCTGTTCATGCTCCGGGTGCGCGGGGACTCCATGATCGACGCCGGGGTCCACGACGGCGACCTGGTGGTCGTGCGCCAGCAGCCCACCGTCGAGCAGGGCGAGATGTGCGCGGTGATGATCGACGGCGAGGCCACCGTCAAGTTCTTCCGGCGCAGCCCGGAAGGGCGTCTGTACCTCGATCCCGCCAACCCGAACTACGAGCCGATCCGGGTGGGCGAGTACGAGGCGTCGGGGGTGCTCGGTCGCGTCGTGACGGTCCTGCGGCGCCTGTGACGGCGCGCCCGTGCGAGGGGGTCGGTGACCCCGCGCGCGGGAGATCGCCCCAGCGCGCAGATGCGTCGCTATCGCACGGACCCCGTCCTGCTGGCCAGGTCCTCCCCGGTTACAAGCTGGCCCCCACCGGCAACAGTCCTGGCATCAAGGCGATCAACGCCAACAGGATTTGGGGAGTGAATTCGTCATGACCATCGGCGGCAGCATCGCGCTCATCGTGATCGGCGCGATTCTCACCTTCGCGGTCCAGCTTGACATCCAGTTCGTCGACGTGAACGTGATCGGCTACATCCTCATGATCGGCGGGCTGGTGGGGCTCGTGTTCAGCATCGTGTGGAGCACCCGCCGCACCCGAGCGATCCGCCGTGAGCCCGGCGGCCGGGTCGTCGAAGATCGGGTGGAGGACCACCAGGTCTGATCCGCGTCACCCACTCCGGGCGCGCGATCTCGCGCGTCAGCCGGCAGCGGCGTCGTCGTGGTGGTCGTCCACCCAGGGGTCGCTGTCGGCGTAGTCCGCCAGCCGCGCCGACGTCTGGGGGCCCACGTCGGCAACCAGGAAGGTCCCCTCGGCGCGGTGTTCTTCCTTGCGCACCTCCCCTTCAGCGTGGGCGGCAGCGACGAGGTCGCCACGCTCGTAGGGGATCACCGCTTCGATCGTGCGCCGCCGGTCCGGCAGCGCCGACGCGATCCGCGCGAGCAGGTCATCCACCCCCTCGTGGGTGTGGGCTGACACGGGCACGCCCTCCAGGAGCCGCCGCAGGCCCACGATCTCGGCGCCATCGGCGACATCGGCCTTGTTCAACGCCACCAGCCGGGGCACCTCCCCGGCGCCGATCTCGTCCAACACGGTGTTGACGGCCTCGACCTGCCGCTCGGCCTCGGGGTGGCTGGCGTCCACGACGTGGACCAGCAGATCGGCCCGTGCGGTCTCCTCCAAGGTGGACTTGAAGGCCTCCACCAGCTGGGTGGGAAGCTTGTCCACGAACCCGACCGTGTCGGTGATGACCAGGTCACGCGAATCGGGAAGGCACCGATGGCGGGCGGTGGTGTCCAGCGTGGCGAAGAGCCGGTCGGCGACCTCGGCTCCTG
>CAYQMQ010000223.1:0-3977 GCA_964418395.1 uncultured Actinomycetota bacterium | reverse complement strand
TCAGGCCCAACTCGGTGCGCAGGCGCATGAGCAGCTCGAGGATCTGGGCCTGCACCAGCACGTCCAATCCGGTGGTGGGCTCGTCGGCCACCAGCACGTCGGCGCCGCCGGCCAAGGCCATGGCCACCGCCACCCGCTGGCGCATCCCGCCGGAGAACTCGTGGGGGTAACTGCCGGTGCGCGCGGGGTCCAGCCCGACGCGTTCGAACAGGTGGCTGGCGCGCTCGCGGGCCTCGCGCCGGTCGAGCCCCTGGTGGACGATGGCGGATTCGGCCACCTGGTCGCCGACGGTCAACACCGGGTTGAGCGCGCTCATCGCCCCCTGGGGGACCAAGGCGACGCGCCGGCCGCGCACGCCGGTCCACTCCTCCTCGGACAGCCCGACCAGCTCGCGGTCCTCCAGCTGCACGCTGCCGGTGACGGTGGCGGTGGGTGGCTGCAACCCCAGCAGCGCGCGGGCGACGGTGGTCTTGCCGCAGCCGGACTCGCCCACCAGCCCGACCGTCTCGCCGCGAGCGATGTCGAGGTCGACGCCGCGGACGGCGGCGAGCTCGCCGTCGGGCACCCGGTAGGACACCGCCAGGTCCCTAGCCCGCAACAGCACGCTGGCCTCCGCTGCGCAGGTTCGGGTTCAGCTGTTCCTCCAGGCGCATGCCCACCAGGCCGAGGGCGGTGACCACCGCCGCGATCGCCGCCCCGGGGGGGACCACCCACCACAGCCACGCGTCGGTCAGCACCGCCGACCGCGTGTTCGCCCAGAACAGGGTGGTGCCCCAGCTGGCGCTCTGCGGGTCGCCCAGGCCGAGGAACGCCAGCGACGTCTCCAACAAGATCGCGATCATCCCGGCGCGGATGAACAGCGGCACCAGCAGCGGCGCCACGTAGTAGGACACGTGGCGCACCAGCGTGCGCAGGCGGCTGGCGCCCATGCCCTCGGCGGCCTCGACGTGGCCGCGGCTGACCGCCGACAGCGTCTGGGCGCGCACGATCCGGGCGGGGCGAGCCCACAGCACCGCCGCCAACATCAGCACCTGGATGAACACCTCCCGGCCGGCGAAGGCGGCCACGACCACCACCAACGGCAGCAGCGGCAGGGCGATGACCACGTCGACCAGCCGCATCAGCACCGGGCCCGTCCACCCGCGCGAGGCGCCGGCGATGGCGCCGACGGCGCCGCCCACGGTCGTGGCCAGCACCGCCACGCCGCCGGCGATGATCAGCGACGTCCGGGCGCCGAACACCAGGCTGGTGAACAGATCCCGGCCGACGTCGTCGGTGCCCAGCCAGTGCTCCGAGCCCGGCGGCAGGTACGGCGCGCCGGTGCGGGCGCCCGGCTCGTAGGGAGCGACGAGCGGGGCGGCGACCGCCACCGCCACGAACACGGCGAGTATCGCCAGGCCCACCCAGCCGGCCGCGCCGATGTCGAGGCGGGCCAGACGGCGGCGCAGGCCCTCCGCCGCGGCGATCGGGTGCCGTCCGGCCTCGGCGACCGTCACGGGCCAACCTCCGCGGCCGGCCGCCGCACGCGGGGGTCGAGCAGCGGGTAGGTGACGTCGGCGAGGAAGTTCATGCCGATCACCGTCAGCACCAGGATCAAGAACGTGCCCTGCATCACCGGGAAGTCGCGGGCCAGCAGCGCCTGGAACAGCAGCCGGCCCAGGCCGGGGTAGGCGAACACCGTCTCCACGACCACCGAGCCGGAGACGATGTAGCCGATCTCGAGCATCACCAGGGTGTGCACCGGCAGGGCGGCGTTGCGGAAGGCGTGGCGCCGCAGCAAGCGCCGGCGCGGCAGGCCCTTGGCGCGGGCCAACAGCATGTACTCCTGGCCCATCACCGACAGCATCGAGTAGCGCGTGATCAGAAACGTCTGGCCGAGCCCGGCGATCGACAGCGTCACCAGCGGCAGCGTCAGGTGTTTGGCGATCTGGGCGATGCTGGCCAGCAGCCCCGGCTCGGTGCCCAGGCTGGTCGCCCCGAAGGTGGGCAGCACCCCCAGCCACACGCCGAACACCACGATCAGCAGCATGCCCACCCAGAACGGCGGCATGGAGTCCATGGTCAAAAAGACCGCGAGGGTCTTGGTGTCGCGTTTGTGCTCGCGGATGGCGCCGCTGCGCACGCCCAACACCACGCCCACCAGCGTGGTGATCACCAGGGCGCTACCCACCAGCAGCAACGTCCACGGGAGCCGCTCGAGGATCTTTCCCGCGACCGGCTGCCCGTCGCGGAACGAGCGGCCCAAGTCACCGCGTGCCACGCCGGTGAGGTAGTCGGCGAACTGCACCGGCAGCGGCTGGTCGAGGCCGTACTCCTCGAGGACCTGGACCCGCTGGGTCTGGGTCATCTCGCCGACCTCTTCGCCGGCGATCGTGGCCAGCGGGCTGCCCGGCATGGCGCGTGGCAATACGAAGTTAATCGCCAACGCCAGCGCCACCACCAGCACGTACTGGCCGACGCGCCCCGTAACGTGTCTCAGCATCGCCGCCCCACGCCGCGGTCGCGGTCCGCCGCGTGACGGCCCACCCTATTCGGGGATGAACGACAGCTTTTGGATGATCCCTTGTCCGTCCTGGAACACCCAGTCGTCGTAGGCCTCCGGGTCATAGGCGTAGATCAGGTCAGGGTAGAACAACGTGACGAAGGGCCGCTCCTCGGCAATGCCTTCCTGGATCTGTTGGGACAGCTCGTCGCGCTCGTCCGGGTCAGTGGCGGCGTTGAACTCTTCGACCAGCGAGTCGAGCTCGTCGGACTGCAGCCCGCCGATGTTGATCGAGCCGATGCTGGGGTCAGAGTGCACCAGCGAGCCCAGGCGCGAGGGGTCCAGCATCACCGGCGGTGACCACCCGAACATCGCCATCTCGAAGTCGCGACCCTGCGACACGTCGAACTCCGGCCACACCCGGTCGGTCACGCTGGCGCGTTCCATCGTCTCGACGGTGACCTCGACGCCCACCTCGGCCAGCATGTCGCGGATCAGCTCCGCCGAGCGGACGCGGATGGGGTCGGCAGCGTCACCGATCAACGTGAGGCTCAACGGCTCGCCGTCGCGGGTGCGCACGTCGTCGTCGCCCGCGGTGAAGCCGGCCTCGTCGAGCAGCTCCCGGGCACGGTCGGGGTCGAACTCGTGCTCGATCGGGTCGACCGCCAACGGGGAGTCCGGATGGGCGTACCCGGCGGTGCCGGGCGTGCCGAAGCCCAGCAGCACCACCTCGACGAGCTCGTCGACGTCGATGGCGTGACCGATCGCCCGCCGGACCCGCGCGTCGTCGAGCAGCGGGTGCTGGGTGTTGAACTGCAGGATCTCGCTGCGGAACCCGGCGCCCTGGGCGAGCGAGATCTCGGGGCGTTCCTCGAACTCCTCGACGAGCTGGGGCTCGAGGCTCTCGAAGGCCACGTCGATCTCGCCGGCGCGCAACGCCGAGAACGCGGTCGACCGCTCGGGGATGATGCTGATGTCCAACGTGCCGACTTTGGGCTCGCCGAGGAAGTAGTCGTCGTTGGCCTCCATGCGGTAGCTCTGGTCGGACTCGTAGGCCACCAACTCGTAAGGACCGGTGCCGGTCGCGTCGGCGATCTCGGCGGCTTCGGGGTCGTCGATGCCCTCCCACACGTGGGCGGGGAAGATCGGCATGTCCGCCAGCGGGCGCAGCTGGAAAGAGGCGTCGGGCTCCTCGAGCGTGATCACGACCTCGTGGTCGCCCGTGGCCTCGATGTCGCCGAGCTTCTCCATCGCCGGGGTCCACCGGGAGTGCTGGTTCTCGAGGGCGTAGTCGAACGAGAACACCACGTCCTCCGCGGTGAAGGGCTCGCCGTCGTGCCAGGTGACGTCGTCGCGCAGCGGCAGAGTGTAGGTGAGCCGGTCGTCGCTGATCTCAACGTCGGTGGCCAGCAGCGGCTGTGGCTCGTTCTGCTCGTCGAGCATCAGCAGGCTGTCGTAGACCATGTGCAGAAACAGCCAGCCCGAGCCGCTGACG